>NZ_JBEXCS010000095.1:0-38246 GCF_040605395.1 Streptomyces sp. NPDC005648
ACCGCAAGCACATCGAGAAGGACGCCGCCCTCGAACGCCGCTTCCAGCAGGTGCTGGTCGACGAGCCGAGCGTGGAGGACACCATCTCCATCCTGCGCGGACTGCGCGAACGCCTCGAGGTCTTCCACGGCGTGAAGATCCAGGACACCGCAATGGTCTCCGCGGCCACCCTCAGCCACCGCTACATCACCGACCGGTTCCTGCCCGACAAGGCCATCGACCTCGTCGACGAGGCGTGCGCCCGGCTGCGTACCGAGATCGACTCGATGCCCGCCGAACTCGACGAGATCACCCGCCGCGTCACCCGCATGGAGATCGAGGAGGCGGCCCTGTCCAAGGAGACCGACGCCGCCAGCAGGTCCCGTCTTGAGGAACTGCGCAGGGAACTGGCCGACCTGCGCGGCGAGGCCGACGCCAAACACGCCCAGTGGGAGGCCGAACGGCAGGCCATCCGCCGCGTGCAGGAACTACGCCAGGAACTGGAGCAGCTCCGCCACGAGGCGGAGGAGGCCGAACGCGCCTACGACCTCAACCGCGCCGCCGAACTCCGCTACGGCCGCCTCCAGGACCTGGAGCGCCGGCTGAAGGCCGAGGAGGAGCAACTGGCCGCCAAACAAGGGCAGAACAGGCTGCTGCGCGAGGTCGTCACCGAGGAGGAGATCGCCGAGATCGTCGCCGCCTGGACGGGCATCCCCGTCGCCCGTCTCCAGGAGGGCGAACGCGAGAAGCTGCTGCGCCTCGACGAGATCCTGCGCGAGCGTGTCATCGGCCAGGACGAGGCCGTCAAACTCGTCGCCGACGCCATCATCCGCGCCCGCTCCGGCATCCGCGACCCGCGCCGCCCCATCGGCTCGTTCATCTTCCTCGGCCCCACCGGCGTCGGGAAGACCGAACTGGCCAAGACCCTGGCTGCCGCCCTGTTCGACTCCGAGGAGAACATGGTCCGCCTCGACATGAGTGAGTACCAGGAGCGGCACACCGTCAGCCGGCTCATGGGCGCACCGCCCGGATACGTCGGCTACGAGGAAGGCGGCCAGCTCACCGAGGCCGTCCGCCGCAAGCCGTACTCGGTCGTCCTGTTCGACGAGATCGAGAAGGCGCACACCGACGTCTTCAACACCCTGCTGCAGGTCCTCGACGACGGCCGCATCACCGACTCCCAGGGCCGCACCGTCGACTTCCGCAACACCGTGATCATCATGACGTCCAACATCGGCTCCGAGCACCTGCTCGACGGCGCCACCGCCGAGGGCGAGATCAAGCCGGACGCCCGCACCTTGGTGATGGGCGAGCTGCGCGGACACTTCCGCCCGGAGTTCCTCAACCGCGTCGACGACATCGTGCTGTTCAAACCGCTCGGCGAGCGGCAGATCGAGCGGATCGTCGAGCTGCAGTTCGACGAGCTGCGCCGTCGGCTCGCCGAACGTCGCATCACCGTCGAACTCACCGAAGCAGCTCGGGAGTTGATCGCCCACCAGGGCTACGACCCGGTGTACGGGGCGCGGCCGCTGCGCCGCTACATCTCCCACGAGGTCGAGACGATGGTCGGGCGCGCCCTGCTGCGTGGTGACGTCCAGGACGGCGCGACGGTCCGCGTCGACGCCGAACACGGAGAGCTGGTCGTCACCTACGACCATCCCGAGGACGTGAAGGGAGCGCGGGCGGCATGAGTACGATGCGGGCGACGACCGTCAGTTGTCCCCACTGCGGGCGCAGCAACCGGGTGCCCGCGGCCGCGGAGGGCCGCCCCAGGTGCGGCCACTGCAAGCAGCCCCTGCCGTGGATGGTGGACGCGGGCGACGACGACTTCACCGAGGTGGCCGAGCGGGCCGACGTCCCCGTCGTGGTCGACCTGTGGGCCACCTGGTGCGGCCCCTGCCGCATGGTCAGCCCCGCACTGGAGAAGGTCGCCACCGATCTCGCCGGCCGCATCAAACTCGTCAAGGTCGACGTCGACAAGAACCCTCGGCTGTCGCAGCGTTTCGAGGTCCAGGCCGTACCGACACTGCTGATCCTCGACCGGGGCGCGACGGTCGCCCGGCAGGCGGGGGCGGCGCCCGCCCCGGCTCTTCGCCGGTGGGTGGAACAGTCGATCACCGCCCGGAAAGGGTGATCCGGATGACCCTGCACGCAGACCCCCACCTCGCGCTCGTCCGGCCGGTCCGGCCGCTGACCCCAGAAGGGTGTCAGGAGTGTCTGATGCTCGGCTCCCCGTGGGTCCACCTGAGGCTCTGCCTGACCTGCGGGCACGTCGGCTGCTGCGACTCCTCGCCGAACAAGCACGCGCGCAGGCACGCGGCTGCGGTCGACCATCCGATCGTGCAGTCGTTCCAGCCCGGCGAGGAATGGCGCTGGTGCTACGTCCACGAGGCGTTCGTCTGATGTCCGGCGACCAGCCGCCGCCGAACGGAGAACCGGTGCCGGAGGAAGCGGACGACGCGGCCTCCTGGGAGACCCCGGACATCTACGGCGCGTATCCGCGCCTTACGGAGGACCAGACAGCACGTCTGGCGGAGCACGGGCAACGCCGGACCATGGCTGCGAACGACGTGCTGATCCGGGAGGGGGAGCGCTGCCAGACGTTCTTCGTCGTCCTCAGCGGTACCGTCGCCGTCGTCGAGGGCTACGGCACTCCCGAGGAGCGCATGCTGCGGGTGCACGGTCCCGGTCGCTTCATCGGCGAACTCGGCCTGCTGTACGGACAAGTGGCCTTCTACACCGCTGTCGCCAGGGAGCCGGGCGAGGTCCTCGTCGTCTCCCTGGACCGGTTGCGCCACCTGGTGTCCCAGGACTCCACCATCGGGGACACCGTGCTGCGCGCCTGTCTGGGCCGTCGCGCGCTGCTCGTCGGACAGGGCGCCGGCTTCCGCATCATCGGCTCGCGCTACTCCCCCGACACCAGACGGCTGCGCGAGTTCGCCGTCCGCAACCGGCTGCCGCACCGCTGGATCGACCTGGAGACCGACGAGGAGGCCGAGGAGCTGCTGCGCCGCTTCGGCGTCGGCCCGGCGGAGACACCACTCGTCATCTGGCGGGACACCACCCTGCTGCGCAACCCCAGCAACGCGGAACTGGCCCGGCTCATCGGCCTGCCGTCACTACCCGCCGGAAACCGTCACGGGGACGTCCTCATCGTAGGCTCCGGGCCCGCCGGCCTCGCTGCCGCGGTGTACGCCGCCTCCGAGGGCCTGGGCACCACGGTGGCGGAGGCGATGGCCACCGGCGGCCAGGCCGGCACGTCGTCCCGCATCGAGAATCTGCTCGGCTTCCCCTCCGGCATCTCCGGCGCCGAACTCACCGAACGCGCCGTGCTCCAGGCCGACAAGTTCGGCGCCGGGATCAGCCTTCCGCTGGAGGCGACCGGTCTCCATGCCAAGGACGAGGACCACTACGTGGTGGCGTTCGCCGACGGCAGTGAGATCGCCGCCCGCGCCGTCGTCCTGGCCATGGGCGCCCGCTACCGCCGGCTCCAGGTGCCCGGCATCGAACGCCTGGAGGGCACGAGCGTGCACTACTCCGCGACCGTCTACGAGGCCCAGCAGTGCCGCACCGACCCGGTGGCCGTCGTCGGCGGAGGCAACTCGGCGGGCCAGGCGGTGCTGTTCCTCGCCGGGTACGCGCCGAAGGTGCACCTGCTGGTCCGAGGAGCCGGCCTTGAGGCCAACATGTCCCGCTACCTGATCGACCAGGTCGAGCGCCATCCGCGGGTGGAGGTCATGCTGCACACCGAGGTCACCGAGGTCATCGGCCAGCAGGTGCTGGAGGAGCTCGACGTGGTCGACAACCGCACGGGCGTGCACCGCCGCCTCGCGGCACGGAGCCTGTTCGTCTTCACCGGCGCCGAACCTCACACCGAGTGGCTCGCCGGCACCGTCGCCCTCGACTCCCGCGGCTTCGTCCTCACCGGGCCGGAGGCCCAGGAAGCCTGCGCCCACCCCGAGGTGTGGCACGGTCGCGGGCGCTCGTGCATGACCCTGGAGGCCGGCCTGCCCGGGGTCTTCGCGGTGGGGGACGTCCGCAGCGGCTCGGTGAAGCGGGTGGCCTCCGCGGTCGGCGAGGGCGCGATGGCCATCCACTTCGTGCACCGGCACCTGGGGCACTCGGCCGCACCCGGCACCACGGGCACGTCCGCTGTCGCGGGCCACTCGGACGTCTTCCCCCGCATACGTCACAAGGAGTCCGCATGGCTCGCATGACGAAGGGCGCCCGTCCGGCGCCACGGCGGCCCCCGGTGCCACCGGAGACGCCGACAGCCCCGGCCACGTGGCCGTCCGCGTCCACGATCGGCAGCCCGCCGCCGAAGGAGATCAGACCGCCGTTGCTGTGCTCGATGCCGTAGACGGGACCGCCGGGCTGCGAGATCTCACCCACGGCCCCGCTGTGCATCGAGCAGAGGATCGAGGTCTTGGCCTTGCGATGTCCAGGGTGGTGGCGGACATAGTGACGCCTTTCGTTGGGTGGGCCGTTGCATGCGGTGGCCGGCCACAACGTTCGTGGGGGTGGCGGCCCCGGGAACGCCGCACTGGCCGGGTCGAGCTGGCCGCCGTGGCAGCCCCCGCCGCGTTGACGGGCCTTCCTGGATTCGGCCGTAGCCGCTCTTCCTCCTCAGCCCATCCGGCGTTGAACGGTGCGGGGAGGCTCGGGAGTATGAGCAAACCGCTCGCCTGCCCGGAGTGCGCGCCGGCACACGCGGGTCCACACCGGTCATCCGCGATCACGCGCGTCGCGTATGCCCATCCGCTCGACGCACAAGGCCGCACATCAGCGCTTCCGGCACCGGAGGACGAAGATCCTCGTCACAGGCAGGCTAACGCCGTACCCGAGGCATCCCCAGACCGATCCACGAGATGATCTCCCGCTGGATCTCGTTGTTGCCGCCGCCGAAGGTGAAGATGACGGCCGAGCGGTAGCCGCGCTCCAGTTCGCCGTGGAGCACCGTGCCGGCCGAGCCCTCCTTCAGCTCCCCCGCGGCGCCGACGATCTCCATCAGCCAGGCGTAGGCGTCGCGGCGGGCCTCGGAGCCGTAGACCTTGACGGCGGAGGCGTCCTGCGGGGTCAGGGTGCCGTTCTGGACCGCGTTCACCATCTGCCAGTTGAGGAGCTTCATCGCGTCGAGCCTCACATGGGTCCGGGCGAGGAGGCGGCGCACCCAGGGCAGGTCGATCACCCGGCGGCCGTCGGCGAGTTTGGTTTCCATGGCCCAGCGCTGGACGTCGTGCAGGGCGCGGATGGCCATGGTGCCGTGGGCGGCGAGGGTGACGCGCTCGTGGTTGAGCTGGTTGGTGATCAGCCGCCAGCCCTGGTTCTCGGCGCCGACGCGGCGGGAGACGGGGACGCGGACGTCCTCGTAGTAGCTGGCCGTGGTGTCGTGCGAGGCGAGGGTGGTGATGACGGTGCAGGAGTAGCCCGGGTCGCTGGTGGGGACCAGCAGCATGGTGATGCCCTTGTGCGGCGGGGCGTCCGGGTCGGTGCGGGTGGCCAGCCACACCCAGTCCGCGGTGTCGCCGTTGGTCGTCCAGATCTTCTGCCCGTTGACCACGTACTCGTCGCCGTCCCGCACCGCGCGCGTCTTCAGGGACGCCAGGTCGGTGCCGGCATCCGGCTCGCTGTAGCCGATGGCGAAGTCGATCTCGCCGGAGAGGACCTTGGGCAGGAAGTACGCCTTCTGCTCGTCCGTGCCGAACTGCATGATCGTCGGGCCGACGGTGTTGAGCGCCATCAGCGGCAGCGGAACACCGGCCTGGGCGGCCTCGTCGAAGAAGATGAACTGCTCCATCGCCGTGAGCCCGCGGCCGCCGTACTCCTTCGGCCAGCCCACGCCGAGCCAGCCGTCCGTGCCCAGGCGCCGGATGGTCTCGCGGTAGAAGCGCTTCTGCGCGGCGGGGTCGCCGTGCCGGGCGTAGGCGTTGTCGGGCACCAGCTCGGCGAAGTAGGCGCGCAGTTCGGTGCGCAACCGCTGCTGCTCGGGCGTGTATTCGAGGTGCACGGCGCCTCCAGGCATCCCAGGCCGGTCCTGACGGCGCACACGGTAGAACGTGTTCCAGAAATTGGGAATGGCGAGGGACGGGAAAGGGCCCCCGGATCGCCACGGCGGATTCCGGGGGCCCTGTTCCGGTCATGTGCTCAGTGTGCGACCGGAGTTGCCTGTGTGACGCCGGTGGTTCGCGCCCGTTCGGGGGCGAGCACCCGCTCCGCGAGCAGCCCGAAGAGCAGCCCGAAGGAGGTCCACAGGGTCAGCTGGACGGCGAGGGCCGCCAGCCGGAACTGCCAGAGCAGGGTGGCCGGGAAGGTCTTCGGCACCTCGTCGAAGGACGGCAGGAACGCGTAGGCGAGCCCGACGGCGAGGACGAGGAACGCCCCGGCGGCGAGCGTGGCGTTCCAGTTGCCCAGCCGGGGTGCCAGGCGCTTGCCGAGGATCACGGCGGCGATCGCGAGCAGCACGCTCAGCGCCACCATGAGGAAGTACAGCGTGGTGCGCCTGCCGATGGTGTCGGGGTCGCCGACGGCCGGCGGGTTGGCCGGGTACTTCAGGAACGGCACGACATAGACGGCGATCAGGCCCGCGGCCGCCAGGAGCAGCGCGCTCGCACGCGGTCCGAAGCGGCCGACACGGCCCAGGGCGAAGCAGTACGCGAGGGCGGCGATGCCGCCGAACGCGACGCCGTAGACGAGGACACCGGTGGCCAGGCCCGCGGTGGACTGCATCGTGCGGCTGACGACCTCCATGCCGTGCTCGTGCGTGTGGGTGTCCTCGTAGGCGATGGCCGCGTCGACGCGCGGTTCACCGAGGAAGCGGGCGACGACCAGGGCGAGCAGGCCCGCGGCGAGTCCCGCGAGCATGCCGCGCACCAGGAGGTTGCGGACGGTTGTGGAGTTCATGGGCTCGTACGTCTTCCCGGGCGCCGTCAGTGGCAGGGGAAGCCGAGCAGATGGCGGGCGTCGTGCACCCACTCGTGGACGTCGGATCCGCTCATCACGGAGGTGGCGCCCTGTTCCGCGCCGACGAAGTAGAGCAGGACCAGCATCAGGATGCCGAAGAAGACCGCCCAGGGGACGATCGCGCCGATCGGCAGCTTCTCCGGTACGGCGGTGGGGGTGGTGGTCGGCTGAGCGACAGACTGCGCCATGGCAGGCCCTCCTGGGGAACTCGCGTCCCGTCTCGGTGGTGCACAGGACGACGGGGCGGGTCTGACTCACCGGGCCCGCCCCAGGGTGTGGGCGGCCCGGCATACAGTGGCGCGACCGTGCCGGCTTCTCACCGGCTTCCGCTGTGCCGTCGTCGACATCGATCGTCGATATCGTCCGCGACGGTACCGCGAAGCCGGGGTGGGGCCAAGAGCGCACGGGGGCGCGCGAGGCGTCCACGGTGAGCCGTTCTCTCCGTAGGATCGAGGAATTTGGAGCGATATGGGGGCCGCGTACGAACATCGCACGAGCCGCGTGATCTTGATCTCACCCGCGATCACGGCCGCCCTGCGGGAGGCGCGCTTCGACGACGGCTGCTCCCTGGACGCCTCGGGACTGCGACAGGCGCGGGCCGCGGCCGGAGCGCTCCCGGCACCCGGCCGGGCCTGGTCCTCCCCGACGGTGCGCTGCCGCGAGACGGCCGACGCCCTCGGCCTCGACGCCGAGCCCGTACCGGAGTTGGCCGGGCTGGACGCGGGCCGCTGGCGCGGGGCGAGCCTGGCGGAGGTGGGCGGGCGGGAGCCGGACGCGCTGGCCCGCTGGCTCTCCGACCCGGACGCGGCACCGCACGGCGGGGAGTCGGTACGGGCGGTCTGTGACCGGGTGGCTCAGTGGCTCGGGTCGGTGACGCCGCACACGGGCCGCACCCTGGCCGTGGTCGAGCCCGAGGTGGTGCGAGCCGCGGTGGTACGGGCCCTGGGCGCCCCCGACTCCGCCTTCTGGCGCACGGACGTACCCCCGCTGACCGCCGTCGAACTCACCGGCAGAGCAGACCGCTGGAACGTACGGCTCGGCCGGCCGGTCGGGGGCGGGGACTGAGCGACGTCGTGGGAGGAGCGCCGCACGGCGCGCGCCCGCGTCAGTTCAGTGTCGCCAGGAAGTCCGTGCACGCCTGCGCGCACTCACGGCACGCCTTCGCGCCGTCCTGGGCACCCGCCAGGCGGTCGAAGGCGTGCGCGGACTCCAGGCACACGGTGCGGCACCACTCCACCTGGATACGGATGCCGTCCTCGTCCAGGCGGTTCTGCTCGGACAGCACACGGCAGGTCGCGTCGCACACCTCCGCGCACATGATGCCCTTGCGCCGTACGAGTTCCTGCTCTTCCGTACCCTCGGGGTCCACGAGGCTCGCGCGCAGGGCACACGCCCGCGCACACTCGGTACACGCCTGTGCGCACGTGAACCGGTCCTCCAGGAACCGGAAGAGCTCCTGCTGGGATGTCGTCGTAGTCACGCGGTCCGGGTAGCCGGTGCCTCTCGCGTCAAACACGGTGTTCGGACCGAGGCCCCGGGTACTCGCACGCCATGAACAGCGCATCGATGGTTTTCGCCGCCGGCAGCGCCGCCGCGCTGGGACTCGTCGCGGCCGGTGTGGTGATCGTGGCCGTGCTGATCGGCGCCTTCGTGCTGGGCGCCCGCATCCGCCGCCGCGAGCCCGCACCGCCGCGCCCCGAGGAACAGCCCCGGATGCCGGACGAGGGTCCGGTCCGCGAAGTCCTGGAGAGCCGCGAACCCGACGAGGTGCCGCGCGGCGACCGCCGGCTCACCCCGCACGAACTCCCCGGCCACGGCAATTCACCGACCCGTTCGGCCCCGTCCAGGGAACGTCCGCGCTGGAGCGACGGAAGCAGTGGCTCGTTCGGCAGCGGCGGATCGGGCGGCCGCTGACGAGGCGGCGGTGGGCCTGTGGTCCTCCAGGCTCTGCCTCTCGACGACCCGTATCGTCGCCGGGTTGCGCCCGGCTCGTCGCCGGGTTGCGCCCGGCTCGTCGCCGGGTTGCGCCCGGCGAGCGGCTTGCGTTCGACGAACGGCTTGCGTCCGGCGAACGGCTCGGCGCCACCCACGACCTGCCGTTGCTTCGCGTCGACCTCCGTCTCCCCCCGTCAACCCGCGATCAGCCGCAGGATCGGCTGGCCGAGTGCGCCGAGCCAGCCCGCGAGCGCTCCGAGCGGTCCGATCAGCCCGGCGCCGGCCGTGGCCAGCGCACCCGCAGAGGACAGCAGGCGGGTGATCCGGCCGAGTCGGCCCGCCACCGCCTCCCGGTCCGGCTCCGGCCGGGCGGCCTCCACGTCCAGGGAGTCCAGCTCGGCCCGGACCTCGGGCTCGATCGCCGGCGGCAACGGCGTCTGCTCGATCGACGCCCTCAGTTCCCGGACCAGACCGCGCACCTCCTGACCGCCCGCCGTGAAGACGGCCGACTGGTCACCGTGAACGGTCTGGTTCCCGGCGACGTTGTTGACCACGCCGCCCTGCTGGTTTCCGATGTTGAAGGCCATGGCTCCCCATCTCCTCACCGCTGCCGCCAGGACGCCTGCCGCTCGGCATCCTCGAAGCGGCGGCGCCGGGACGTCGTCACGATGTGCAGAACGATCCCGATGAGCGTCAGAACCGACCCGATGGCCGCCAACGCGAATCCGACCGCCCCTACCGGCACCCCGGCCACCTTCGGTCCGAGCAGCTCCGAGGAGGAGCCGAAGCTCGAACTCCCCGACGAGACGTCGTCGTCGGTCCTGGCGATGAACCGAATGATCACCCAGCCGTACATCCCGCTTCCGACCAGAAAGAACAGGAAGCCGAGAATGATCAGGTGCCGCGCCCTGGTACGGGTCGCGGCGATCTCCTTGAAAAAGCTCTCGCGCTGCGCCTGCTGGACGTAGTTGTACTGGTCGCCTGCGACATTGCTCAGCCGGTCGGCCTGCTGCGCCCCGATGTCGAACCGCCGCTCGCCGCCGGGCGGCGTACGGCCGGCCTCCCGCGGTGCCGAGCGACCCGGCGGGTACGGGGGTGGCGGCCCCGCGGCCGGAGCGCCGTAAGGCGTGGGCCCGGGCTCGGGCTCGGGGGCGGGGCTCCAGCCCGGCATGGTGTCCGAGGTGCCGCGCGCGGTGCCGCCGGCTCCGGGCCTCGGGGTCTGAACGGTCCGGTCGGCGGCGCGCAGCTCTTCGTAATGGACCTCCAAGGGCCCGAAGTCCAGTACGTCGCCCGAGTGCAGCACCTGCTGCCCGAACACCGGGCGGCCGTTCAGCATGGTGCCGTTGGTGGAGGAGAGATCCTCGACGGTGGTCCGGCCCGAGGCCCGCCACACCACCGCGTGCCGTCGGCTGACGCCGGGATCGGCCACCTGGATCTGGCAGTCGGAGTCCCGCCCGACCAGCATCGGCCGGTCGTCCAGGACGAAGACCCGGCCGCGCAGCCGGTCCGGGCGGTCGACCACGAGGTGCGGTAGGTCGCGCTCTCGCAGAGGCGGGTCCATGGCACGACCTCCTGCCTTCGCGAAACGATTCGGTTGTCTGTCCCGGTGATCCTCTCCTTCCAGTAAAAGCCGATCGGCCCCGCCCTGCCACAGCGTCCCGGCGCCGGGGTCCGGCATTGACGTACGACAAGAACGCTCCGTAGCATCACGATCGGCATTGAGTGTCAGCGTCAAGCCCTGGCTCGCTGACCGGCAACCCTCCCGCGCGGTGGGGTGCTCCAGGTGAAAGCCCGGCGGGATCACCGACGACTCCCGCAAGCGCGTGGCCCCGTGGGGGCCGGAGACGGGGAGGAACGGTATGCGGCACCGTGGTGACCTGCCCGCCTCCTTCGCCGACGCCACGGCGTTCTCCCGGCTCTCGCGCCGACGCCACATCGATCTGAAGCGCTCGACCAGCTGCCTCTGTCAGGCCTGACGACCCGGGCCACCCTCGGCCCTCGCGCTTTTTCCCCCGCCACCGCTCCGGGTGGCTTCTTCCCCTGACCTCCGTCTGCACAGCGCTCCCCCGTACCCGGTTCCGATCCGGGCGGGGCCGCACGTCCACGCACGGCTGCCTCGTACGGCCCCGTGCCTGGTGACACGAGTAGGAGAAACCCCTCCGTGACCGCACTCCCCGCTCCCAGACTCTCCCGCCCCGCCTTCCGAACAGCCTTCGGAACCTCCCGATGGGTGCCCCTGGCCGCCCTTGTGACCACCAGCGTCCTGCTGACCGCCTGCGGTTCGAGCGGCGACGGCTCCGGCGGCGGAAGCGGCCGGCCGAAGTCCGGTGGCACGCTGACCTTCGCGGTGGGTTCCGACGCCGGCTGCGTGGACCCGCAGCAGGTCGGTAGCAACGAGAGCATCTACTCGGTGCGCCAGACCGTGGACTCCCTGACCGACCAGGACCCGAAGACCGGCAAGATCGTGCCGTGGCTGGCCAAGAGCTGGGACATCAACGCGAACGCGACGGCCTTCACGTTCCATCTGCGGTCCGGTGTCACCTTCAGCGACGGCTCCGAGCTGACCGCGCAGGTGGTCAAGGACAACTTCGACGCGATCCCGAAGCTCGGTCCGCTGGGTGTCCTCGCGCAGGGCTTCCTGAGCGGCGTCCAGAACACCGCCGTGGTCGACCCGCTCACCGTCAGGGTGACCTTCAAGCAGCCCAACGCCCAGTTCCTCCAGGCGACTTCGACCCACTCGCTGGGCATCGAGTCGTCGGCGAGCGTGCAGAAGAGCCCGCAGCAGAAGTGCAGCGACGGTGTGATCGGCTCCGGGCCGTTCGTGCTGAAGCAGTACGTCCAGAACCAGTCGATCACGCTCGCCAGGCGCGCCGGCTACGACTGGGGCTCCTCGCTGTGGACCAAGAAGGGCGAGGCCTACCTGGACAAGCTGGTCTTCAAGGTCGTGCCCGAGGCGGGCGTCCGGGCCGGCAGCCTCCAGTCCGGGCAGGTGGACGCGATCAGCAGCGTCGGCAAGGCCAATGAGGCGGCGCTGAAGGGCGGTCAGGTCACCCTCCTGCGCCGGGCCAACCCCGGTGTGGTGTTCGGCCTCGGGGTCAACAACTCGCGACCGCTGCTCAAGGACGTCAAGGTCCGTCAGGCGATCCTGGCGGCCATCGACCGCAAGCAGATCGCCGACACCGTGTTCCCGACCGGCACCCGACCGGCCACCAGCGTCCTGGCGCACACCACGCCCGACTACACCGACCTCTCCTCCGACCTCGCCTTCGACGCGGCCAAGGCGAAGTCCCTGCTGGAAGCGGACGGTTGGAAGGCGGGCAGCGGCGGTGTCCGCACCAAGGACGGCAAGAAGCTCAGCCTGACCATCAGCTGGTTCCCCAACGCGGCCACCAACCAGCCCGCGCTGGAGCTGGTCCAGCAGCAGCTGAAGGCCGTCGGGATCGACGTGGTGCTCAAGCAGGGTCAGGTCAGCGAGTTCGCCACCACCCTCCAGGGCGGGAACTTCGACCTGGTGTGGAGCAATGTGACCCGCTCCGACCCGGACATCCTGCGCAGCTCGTTCTCCTCCCAGCTGGCCAACTTCTACCGCCTGCCCGCCAGTTCGCTGGACACCGCGCTCTCCGGGCAGGCCGCGACCACGGACTCCGCCAAGCGTGCGCAGTTGGTGGCCGAGGCGCAGAAGGTGATCGTGCAGAACGCGTACGACGTGCCGGTGGTGGAGCTCCAGACCCAGCTGGCCGTGTCGAAGAAGGTGCACGACCTCGAGTTCGACTCGGGCAGCCGTATCCAGCTGCACGACACCTGGATCGGCTAACGCATGCGCCGCTATGTGATCAAACGGCTGGCGCAGGCGGTCGGGGTGCTGTGGGCGGCGTACACACTGTCGTTCCTGGTGCTGGACTTCCTGCCCGGTGACCCGGTCACCGCGATGGCCGGTGCCGGGATGGACTCGGGAGACGTCGACCCGGCCCGGCTGGCCGCGCTGCGGCACGAGTACGGCTTCGACAAGCCGGTGCTGGTGCAGTACGCCGAGTATCTCGGCCGGGCGGTGCGCGGGGACTTCGGCGACGCCATCTCCACCGGCCGCCCGGTGACCTCCACCCTGGCCGACGCGCTGCCGCAGACGCTCCAACTGACGAGCGCCGCACTGCTGTTGGCGGTGCTGCTCGGCGGCGGTCTCGCGGTGGTGGCGACGTACACCTCGCAGCGGTGGCTGCGGCAGCTCCTGCTGTCGCTGCCCCCGCTGGGGGTGTCGGTCCCGACCTTCTGGGTGGGGCTGCTGCTCGTCGAGGCGTTCTCCTTCCGGCTGCACTGGTTCCCGGCGTTCGGCAACGACGGGCTGCGAGGTCTGGTGCTGCCCGCGCTGACGTTGGCGGTCCCGACCGGCGCGCAGGTGGCGCAGGTGCTGGCCAAGAGCCTGCTCACCGCGCTGGACCAGGCCTACGTGGAGACCGCGCGGGCCAAGGGCGCGGGCCGCTGGCGGGTGCATCTGCGGCACGCGCTGCGCAACGCGTCGCTGCCCGCGCTGACCGTGGTGGGCCTGCTGGTCGGGCAACTGATCGCCGGTTCGGTGGTCGTCGAGACGGTGTTCTCCCGCGACGGGCTGGGCCGGGTGACCGCGGCCGCGGTCACCGCCCAGGACATCCCGCTCGTCCAGGGCGTGGTGGTGTTCGGGGCGCTGATCTTCGTGGCGACGAATCTGCTCGTCGACCTCGTCTATCCGCTGCTCGACCCGCGGATCGTGGTGGCCTCGGACAGGAGGGCGAGCTTCGCATGAGTCAGAGCCTTGTCGACGAACCGGCCGACCGGGCCGAGACCGCCCTCGGTCTCGCCCGGCCGGTCGAGGCCGGACCGCCCGCGGCACCGGGCCGTCGTGCCGACGTACGGCAGGTGCTGCGGTTCGTGCTGCGCCGCCCCGGTCTGCTGCTGTCGGCCGTCGTCGTCGTGCTGGTGGTGCTGGCCTCGTTCTGGCCGGACCTGTTCACCTCGCAGGACCCGCTCAGGGGTGTGCCGTCGGAGAACTTCGGCGGGCCGAGCGGCGGTCACTGGTTCGGCACGGACGAACTGGGCCGCGATGTGTTCTCCCGGGTGGTCCACGGCGCCCAACTCTCTCTCAAGGCAACCCTGATCGCGGTCCTGGTCGCATTCGTGGTCGGCGGACTGCTCGGCGTGGTCGCCGGGTTCGTGGGCCGCTGGGTGGACGACGTGCTGATGCGTTTCGTCGACGTCCTCCTCGCCATCCCCGCGCTGTTCCTGTCGCTGGCCCTCGTCACCGCGCTCGGGTACGGGACGGTGAAGGTGGCGGTCGCGGTCGGCATCGCCAGCGTCGCCTCCTTCGCGCGGGTGGCGCGCGCCGAGGTCCTGCGGGTACGGCAGGCGGTGTTCGTCGAGGCGTCCCGCGCCGGTGGGGCCCGCTGGTACTCGGTGCTGGGGCGGCACGTCCTGCCGAACGCCGCAGGGCCGGTGATCGTCCTGGCCACGCTGGACTTCGGCGCCTCGATCCTGGCCGTGTCGGCACTGAGCTTCCTCGGCTACGGCGCCCCGCCACCGGCCCCGGAATGGGGGACGTTGATCTCCGACGGCCGCAACTACCTGGCCAACGCCTGGTGGTTGACGGCGCTGCCCGGTCTGGCGATCGCCGCGACCGTACTGGCCACCAACCGCATCGCGCGGGCCCTGGACGGCGAATGGTCCAGGCGATGACGACACAGGGACACGAGAACGGTGAGGACGTGACCACACCACTGCTGGAGATCCGCGGCCTGTCCGTGTCGTACCGCACCCGCGGCGGCACGGTACCGGCGGTGCGGGGCGTGGACCTCGACGTCCGGCCCGGACAGATCACCGCCGTGGTCGGCGAGTCCGGCTCCGGCAAGAGCACCACCGCGCACGCCGTCACCCGGCTGCTGGCGGCCAACGGCACCATCGACGCGGGCACGATCCGCTTCGGCCGGCACGATCTCGCCACCCTGTCGGAGGCGGAGCTGCGCACCGTGCGCGGGGCGCAGATCGGACTGGTCCCGCAGGATCCGACGGTCTCGCTCAACCCGGTGAAGCGGATCGGCGAGCAGGTCGCCGAGGTGCTCCGCATCCACGGCCTCGCGACCCGTCGTACGGCCGCCACCGAGGCGATCGCCGTGCTGGACCGGGCCGGGCTGCCCGACGCGGCCGTGCGGGCCCGGCAGTACCCGCACGAACTGTCCGGCGGTATGCGGCAACGGGCCCTGATCGCCGTGGCCATCGCCGCGAAACCCCGGCTGATCATCGCGGACGAACCGACCAGCGCGCTCGACGTCACCGTGCAGCGCGTGATCCTCGACCATCTCCAGTACCTCACCGAGGAGTTGGGCACCGCGATCCTGCTGGTGACCCATGACCTGGGGGTGGCCGCCGACCGCTCGCAGCGTCTGGTGGTCATGGAGCAGGGAAAGGTGGTCGAGGCGGGCGAGACCCGCGCCGTCCTGGCCGACCCCCAACACGACTACACCCGACGCCTGTTGGCCAGCGCCCCGAGCCTGACCACGCCCCGTCCCCGCACCCCGGCCCCCGCGGAACCGGCAGACTCGACGCCGCCTCTGGTCGAAGTACGCAACCTGGTCAAGGAGTTCAGGCTGCCGCGCGCGGGCGGCGCGTCCCGCACCCTGCGCGCGGTCGACGACGTCAGCCTCACTCTCCGGCGCGGACAGACCCTCGCCCTGGTCGGCGAGTCCGGCTCGGGCAAGTCCACCACCGCCCGCGTCGTCCTCCGTCTCACCGACCCCACCTCCGGACAGGTCCTCTTCGACGGCGCCGAGGTCACCACCGCCAAGGGCGACCGGGTCAGGCAGCTGCGCCGCCGCGCCCAGCTCGTCTACCAGAACCCGTACGCCTCCCTCGATCCGCGTTTCACCATCGGCGAGGTGATCACCGAACCGCTGCGGGCGTTCAGGGTCGGCGACCGAGCCTCCCGGCTCGACCGTGCCCGCGAACTGCTCGACCGGGTCGCGCTGCCCGCTTCGACGCTGGAGCGCCGCCCGGCGGAGCTGTCGGGCGGCCAGCGCCAGCGCGTGGCCATCGCCCGGGCCCTCGCCCTCTCCCCCGATCTGGTGGTCTGCGACGAGCCGGTCTCCGCGCTCGACGTGTCCGTCCAGGCCCAAGTCCTGGACCTGCTCGCCGAGTTGCAGGCGGACACCGGCGTGGCGTACCTGTTCATCTCCCACGACCTGGCCGTCGTACGCCAGATAGCGCACCAGGTCGCCGTCATGCGCGGCGGACGGATCGTCGAGACGGGCCCGCCCGGGGAACTGTTCACCGAGCCCCGCCACGCGTACACGCGTGAGCTGCTCGCGGCGATCCCCGGCGGTCATGCCCCCTCCCGCGCCGCGGAAACCGCAACGAGCTGAGGACCGACGTCACATGAGCACACCCACCATCACCTCGTTGGCGTTTCTCACGCCGGGCAACTTCGCCGACGACGACCCCTATCCGGGTCTGGAGGAGACCCTCCGGCTCTTCGAGTACGGCGAAGCACTGGGCTACGACGGCGCCTGGATCCGGCAGCGCCACCTGGAACACGGGGTCGGCTCGGCGGCCGTGTTCCTCGCCGCGGCCGGACAGCGCACCGAGCGGATCGAACTGGGCACCGCGGTCATCCCCATCGGCTACGAGAACCCCTTCCGCCTGGCCGAGGACCTGGCGCTGGCCGACGTGCTGTCCCGGGGCCGGCTCCAGATCGGGTTCAGCACCGGGATGCCGCACGCCGACCTGCTCGGCGACGTGGTGCACGACGGGGACTGGCGGGGCTTCGACCTGTCGTACGGCAGGATCGCCCGGGTCGTCGAGAACCTCCGCGGTGACTACCTCGGCGGCCCGGACACCGTCATCCACTCGCCGGGCAATGTCCAGCGCCCCCGTCTGCAACCGCACAACCCCGGCCTGGCGCAACGGATCTGGTACGGCGGGGGGAGCCTGCGCTCGGTCCGCTGGGCCGCCGAGAACGGCCTCGGGCTGCTCTCCGGCAACATCGTCACCGGCGAGGACACCGACGACTTCACCACGGCCCAGCTGAAGCTGGTGTCCGAGTACCGGCGGACGCTGCCCGAGGACCGTACGGCGCGGGTGGCGCTGGGCCGGGTGATCGTGCCCCTCGACAGCGCCGACACCGCCACCCGGGCCCGCTACCGCGCCTACGCGGCGAGCCGCCACGAACGGACTCTCGCGCCCCAGGGCCCGAGGCGCACCCTGTTCGCCCCGGACGTCGTGGGAACCGCCGAGCAGATCCTGGAGCAGCTGACGGCCGATCCGGTCCTCGCCGAAGTGACCGAGCTGCGCCTGGAGTTGCCGTACGAGTTCCACCGGGAGGAGTACGAACAGATCCTGCACGACGTACGACACCTCGTCGCCCCCGAACTCGGCCACTACCCCTCGCCGGTCCAGCAGGCCGGCCGATGAGTCACGGTCCCACGCCACCGGACGGCCTCGTGCCGCGCCGCGGTCACCCGTTTCCCGGAAGGAACCCCATGTCCGGCCCCGCCCTGCACCTCGCCCTGGAGATCGACGGCGACGGTGCCCACCCCGCGGCCTGGCGCCGCGCCGCCCACGCACCCGACCGGTTGCTGACCCCGCGCCGGGTGGCCGGGGTCGCCGCCGTGGCCGAGAACGCCGGGTTCACCCTGATCACGCTGGAGGACGGCGTACTGCCGCCCGGCGCCGGACCGGACCCCGTGGGCCGGATCGGTGCCGTGGAACGGGCCGCGTTCGCCGCGGCGTCCACGAGCACCGTCGGGATCGCGCCGGTCGTCCCGGTGACGTATGCCGAACCCTTCCATGTCTCCAGCCAGTTGGCTTCCCTGGACCACATCTCGGCCGGTCGCGCCGGATGGGTGGTGACGGAGGAGGAGCTTCCCGAGGCGGCCCGTGCCTGGGGCCGCCCGCCGGTCGCGGACGCCTCCGCGCGGGCCCGGGAGTCCCGGAACGGGGTGGAGGTCGCCCGGGCCCTGTGGGACTCGTGGGAGGACGACGCGGTGATCCGGTCCGTGGCCACGAGCCGCTACCTCGACCGCGAACGGCTCCACTACATCGACTTCACCGGCGAGACCTACGCCGTGAAGGGCCCGGCGATCGTGCCGCGCCCGCCGCAGGGACAGCTCGTCGTCCTCGGCCGGCCGGACCGGGTTCCCGCCGCAGGGCTCGACGTCGGGTTCGTCGAGGGGCGCGATCCCGCGGCGGTCGCCTCGGCGGCGGCAGCCGCCGGTACGCCCCGCGTCCTCGCCGAGATCGAGGTGGCGCTGGACACCCCGGAGGCCACGGCCGCCGAGCGCGTCGCGGACCTCGGACGGCACGCGGCATGGAGCGACCGCGGGCGGCTGCGGCACATCGGTTCCGCCGAACAACTCGTGCTCCTGCTCAGTGAGTTGAGCCGCCACGTCGACGGCGTACGGCTGCATCCGCTCGTCCTGGACGAGGACCTTCCCGTCCTCTCCCGGCTCGTCCTGCCGGCCCTGTCCGAGCGACGACTCGTCGCCCGTCCCCTGCCCGGCACGTCCCTGCGCTCGACCCTGGGTCTGGAGCGCCCCGCCAACCGCTTCGCCGTCGCGGCCCCCGCCGCCCTGGAGGACGCACGATGACCCGCACCGACCCCCTCGACGTACCCCGGCCTCATGCCCAGTTGCACTTCGGCGTCTTCTTCCAGGGCGTCAACCACTGGACCATCTGGTCCGCCCCCGACAGCGGCTCCCAGATCGACCCCGCCTCCTTCCGCAAGGTCGCCCAGACCGCCGAACGCGGCCTGTTCGACGCCTTCTTCCTCGGCGAGGGCCTGCGGCTGCGTGAGGTCGACGGCAGGATCCACGACCTGGACGTGGCCGGACGGCCGGACGCCATCACCCAGCTCGCGGCGCTGGCCGCGGTCACCCGCCGCATCGGCCTCGTCTCCACGTCCAACTCCACCTTCAACGAGCCCGCCGATCTCGCCCGCCGGCTGTCCGGACTCGACCTGCTCTCCGAGGGCCGCGCGGGCTGGAACGTGGTGACCACGGACAACGCCTGGACCGGCGCCAACTTCCGCCGGGGCGGCTATCTCGACCACGCCGACCGATACCGGCGGGCCGAGGAGTTCCTGACGGTGGCCCGCGCGCTCTGGGACGGCTGGGAGGACAAGGCGGTGGCCGGCACGCGGGACGCGTCGGCGTGGTCCGCGCCCGGTGCCGTACACCGAGTACGTCACCGCGGCCCGCAGTTCGACGTGGACCTCGTACCGACCCTCCCGCGCAGCGCCCAGGGGCATCCGGTCGTCTTCCAGGCCGGCGACTCCGGCGAGGGGCGGGACTTCGCCGCCCGCAACGCCGACGTCGTCTTCTCGGCACACGGCAGCGACTTCGACGACGCGCTCGCCTTCGCGGACGATCTCCGCAACCGGCTGCGCGCCGTGGGCAGGCCCGACGACGACCTGCGGATCCTGCCCGGCACCGAGATCATCATCGGTGCCACCGAGGAGGAGGCGCAGGAGAAGAAGCGCTGGATCCGGCTCCAACAGGTCACTCCCGCCACGGCGTTGGGGATCGCCGGGCTGCTGTGGGGCATCGATCTGTCCGACCGTGACGCCGACGGGCCGCTGCCCGAGGAGGATCCCGTCGTCGCCGAGAACGACGGTTCCTTCGGCGCACGCCGTATCGCCGACCCGCGAACCGTCGTGGCCGAGTGGCGGGCGAAGGCGGAGGCGCACGGCTGGTCGCTGCGAGAGACCGTCATCGCGCTCGGCCCGCAGCGCGGCCACGTCGGCACCCCGTCCGCCCTGGCGGACAAGTTCGCCCACTTCGTACGGCACGGCGCGATCGACGGCTTCAACGTCACGCCGTACCTCATCCCCGACGGTCTCGACGACATCGTCGACCTGCTCGTCCCGGAGCTCCAGGAACGCGGCGTCTACCGCACCGAGTACACCGGCACCACGCTCCGCGACCACCTCGGCCTGCGCGAACCGCTCACCCACCGGTCCGCGCCCGCCCGGCAGCAGGCGGGCTGACCGTCCCGCACCCCTCCCCCATCCCCTCGCGAGGCCGAAACCCGCGTGACGAAGGAGAACTCATGACCACCGAGGCAACCACGACGGACCTCCACGCCTTCACCGAGAGCTGGCTGGAGTGGTACCGCACGCAGGAGGCCCGGCTCGCCGACCCGCACGGGTTCCTGGCGATCACCGGCCTGCACTGGCTCGACGACCGGCCGCAGCGCTTCCCCGACGCCCCCGGCGCATGGCACGCCGGCCCCGACGGGGTCGTGGTGCACCTCGACGACGGCGAGGAACTCCTCGTCGACGGCACACCGGTGCGCGGTGAACACCGCTTCGGGGTGCTTCCCGAGCGCGGTGGCGTCGACGCGGTCTGGGGAGAGGCGGTCATCGAGGTCGCCAAGCGCGGCGGCCACGACATCGTGCGCCCCCGGCACCCGGACGCGCCGCTGCGCACCGAGTTCACCGGCACCCCCGCCTACGCCCCCGACCCGCGCTGGGCCGTGACGGGCCGGTACGTCCCCTTCGACGCACCGCGGCCGACCACCGTGGGCGCCGCGGTCGAGGGCCTCGAGCATGTGTACGAGGCCCCGGGCAGGATCGAGTTCGAGCTGGACGGGCACCGGCTGTCCCTGACCGCGTTCCCCGGACATCTCCCGGGCCGGCTCACGGTGCTGTTCACCGACGCGACCTCGGGGGTCACCACCTACGCGGCCAACCGGGCCCTTTCCGTGGAGCCGCCCGCCGCCGACGGCACCCTCGTCCTGGACTTCAACCGCGCGACGAACCTGCCGTGCGCCTACACCGACCTGGCCACCTGCCCGCTCCCCCCGGCCGAGAACAGGCTGCCGGTGGCGATCGAGGCGGGGCAGAGGATCCCCCGGGAGCGCGGCGGTTCATGAGCACGGCCCGGGGCGGCGCCGACAAGGGCGGACCCGATGTCCGGAATCGGCAAGCGGACAGGTCCGCCGGAGGAAAGACGGCGCCGCCCCCCGTGGGCTTGACTTCCCGAAGCCCGCGACGAGAGAGGCCGTCCCATGCCCGACACACCAGCCGGAGAGTTCTGGAAGGACCTCAGGCCGATCGAGAACTCCTTCCGCCCCGACGCCCTTCCCGAGGTCTACCTGTCCAAGGTGGCCACGGACGACGACCGCTACTACGTGCCGTTCACGGAGACCGTCGGCTCCCGCCCCCTGTGGATCAACATCAAGGACAACAGCTGGGCCGACATCCTGCGGGCGAAGGAGGCCGGGCTGGTCAACCGGCACTACCACCCGCACCAGGTGTTCGCCTACACGATCTCCGGCAAGTGGGGCTATCTGGAGCGGCCCTGGACGGCCACCGCGGGCGACTTCGTCTACGAGGCCCCCGGCGAGGGGCACACCCTGGTCGCCTACGACAGCGACGAGCCGATGAAGGCGTTCTTCATCGTCAAGGGACCGCTGGTCTGGCTGGACGAGAACGGCGAGCCCGACGGCTTCTTCGACGTGCACGACTACGTCAAGATGTGCCGGGAGCACTACGAGAAGGTCGGGATCGGCGCCGACTACGTCAACGCCCTCTTCCGCTGACCATGACGCGGACCCGCATGAGGGCGGCGCTCTGGTACGGGGCGAGGGACGTCCGCGTCGAGCAGGTGCCGGTACGGCCGCCGGGGGCCGGCGAGGTGACCGTCGAGGTGGCCTACTGCGGGATCTGCGGCAGCGATCTGCACGAGTACGCCGACGGCCCGCACGCCGTTCCCGTCGGCGCCCCGCACCCGGAGTCGGGGGTGGCCGCCCCGCTCGTCCTCGGACACGAGTTCTGCGGCACCGTCACGGAGGTGGGCGACGGTGTCACCGGCGTCGTCCCCGGCGACCGGGTGGCGGTGGAGCCGCACTACCGGTGCGGCCGCTGTCCCCGGTGCCTCGCCGGGGAGTACAACATCTGCCGGCACTTCGGGTTCGCCGGGCTGATGGGCCACGGCGGACTGGCCGAACGCGCCACCGTGCCGGGCTACATGCTGCACCGGCTGCCCGAGTCGGTCTCCCTGGAACAGGCGGCGGTGTTCGAGCCGGCCGCCGTCGCCCTGCACGCCGTGCGGCGGGCCGGGATCCGCCCCGGTGAGACCGTCGCCGTCCTCGGGCTGGGCCCGATCGGACTGCTCGTCACCCAGCTCGCGGCCCGTGCCGGTGCCGGGCGGATCGTCGCCGCCGACCGGTCCGCGGCCCGCCGCGAGCTGGCCGTGCGCCTGGGGGCCGCCGAGACCGGTACGGATCTGGACGGCCTGACCGGCGGCGAGGGGGCGGACGTCGTCTTCGAGGCCGTCGGCTCGGAGCAGACGCTGCGTGCCTGCCTGGCCGCCACCCGGCGCGGCGGACGGGTCATGTTCCTCGGTCTGACCGGCACGGTCCGACTGGACGCCTTCGCCCTGGTGAACAACGAGCAGACCCTCATGACCAGCGTGGGATACCGGGACGTGTATCCCGAGCTGATCCGCATGGTGGGCGAGGAGGGCGTGGACCTGGCCGGGATCGTCACCTCCACCATCGCTCTGGAGGATGTCGTACGGGACGGATTCGAGGCGCTGCTGCGCGGAGAAGAGCAGATCAAGGTGCTGGTACGGCCGGGAGGAAGGGCTTCCGGCCGAGGTGGCCCTCGCCTACGCTGAGGCCCCGACCCGCATGTCTCATGAGGAGATCGCATGTCCGCTCTCTCCGTGATCTCCCAGGCCACCACCGAGCACCTGGAACCCGCCGAGCGCATCCACTACTGGGAGGACTACAACCGCCGGGCCCTGGTGGGCCTGTCCTGCACCTCCTACTCCGAGCAGGGGCTGCTGGCCAGGCAGACCAACATCGAGCTGGGCGCGCTGCGCCTGGCCGACATCTCGGGAAACTCCCATGCCGTGGAGCGCACCCCGCAGACGGTCAGGTCGGCCCCCAAGGACTCGGTGTTCGCGAGCCTTCTGCTCACCGGAGAGGCGGTGTTCCTGCACGAGAACGGCTGCCTCGCGGCCACCTCCGGCGAGCTGTGCGTCTACGACACGCGCAGGCCGTATCTGTTCGGGTTCTCCTCCTCGATGCGGCAGATCCTGGTGGACGTGCCGAGGGAGCTGTTCACCCAGGCATGCGGGGCGCATCGGCTGCCCGGGCCGATGCTGTTCGGCCGGGGCACGGCGCGGGAAGGCGCGCTGGTGGCCGCGCTGGCCGCGCTGCTCGGCGAGTTGACGGCGTTGCGGGGCGGGCCGCACGTTCCCGCCGACGCCGAGGGGGCCGTGCTCGGTCTGCTCGGGCAGCTCACCGAGGGCCGGACGGGCGGGCCGACGGGACCCGACGCCTACCGCTCGCAGCTGATCGTGGCGGAGGACTACATCGAACGCCATCTGCACGACCCTCGGCTCGGTGCCGCCCAGGTGGCCGGCGTCATGGGGATCTCGGCACGGCACCTGGGCCGGATCTTCGCCTCGACCGGCAGGTCCCCGGCACGGCACATCGTGGAACGGCGTCTGGTCAGGGCGCACCGGGAACTGCTCGCCCCTGAGGCACGGCAGACCCGGATCGCCGACGTGGCTCACCGCTGGGGGTTCTCCAGCCAGGCCCATTTCACCCGTCTCTTCCACGCCAGGTTCGGTCTCACCCCGAGCGAGGCACGAGCGGAGGCGACGCGGTAGTCACCGGCGTGTCAGTGCCGTCCGCCCCAGGCGCGGGCCGCCGTTCCCCCGACCGGCACGGGCACGGTGAGCACGGCGCCCGAGGCGCTGGTCGGGTGGCGCACCCCGTGGCGGGCCGTGGTGACGTAGAGACGGTGGTCGGTGGGGTGGAGGCACACCGAGGTGGGGTGCGGGGCCGGGACTTCGAGGGTGTGGAGCAGACGGCCGTCGGGGTGGTAGCGGCGTATCGCGGCGGCTCCCCACATCGCGACCCAGAGCCGGCCCTCGGTGTCGACGGTCATTCCGTCGGGGCTGCCCTCGTCGCCGCCCAGGCGGACGAAGATCTCCGGGCCCTCGGACAGATCGCCCGAGACGGGATCGACACGGCAGCGCAGGATGGTGCCCTCGGCCGAGTCGGCGAGGTACAGGGTCGTGCCGTCCGCGCTGAAGGCCGGTCCGTTGGCGATGGTCAGGCCGTCGAGAACGCGTACGACCGTGCCGTCCGTGTCGGTCCGGTAGAGCGAGCCCGCGCCCCGGGTGCCGTCGTAGGCCATGCTGCCCGCCCAGAAGCGGCCGGCGGGGTCGGCGACGCCGTCGTTCATCCGGCTGGGGACCGGGGTGCGGTCCTCGGGGCGGTCCAGCCACTCCAGGGCCCCGTCGGCGGTGAGCAGGGCGACGCCGGTGCCCGCGGCGGCGATCCACACGTCCGGCTCGTCGCGCACCGGGGCGACGGCGCCCAACGGGACGTCGAGCCGGGCCAGTTGGCGTGAGGCGGCGGGCCCGTCGCCGTCGCGCAGTTCGTAGAGCCCGCCGGTGAGGATGTCCACGTACACGTACCGGCCGTCGATCCAGCGGCCGCCCTCGGCGAGTTCGTACCCTCCGTCGACGACGACCGTGGTGGGCGCTGCCATGAATGTCATGAGTCGTCCTTCCGACGTCAGCGGACGGTCGTGCCGTCGGGTTCGTCGAGCAGTCCCAGTTCGTCGCGCGTGGGGAGGCCTTCCCAGTCGCCGCGGGTGGCGACCGCGAAGGCCGCGGTGGTGACGGCCCGGTCCAGACGGGCGTGGAGGTCGGCGCCGTCCAGGAGTCCCGAGAGATACCCGGCCACGAAGGCGTCACCCGCGCCGACGAGGTCGACGGCGTCGACCCGACGCGCGGCGCGGTGGGTGGTCCCGTCGGCGGTGAAGGCCGTCGCCCCCTGTGCGCCGCGTTTGACGACCACCTCCGTGACACCGCCGGCCAGGAGACCGCGTACGGCCTCCTCCTCCTTCTCGTCCGGGCGTTCCCGCACCAGCGGCAGTTCGTCCTCGGAGGCGATCAGCAGGTCGGTGCGGTCCAGCAGCGGCCGGAGTGCGATACGGGCCTCGTCGGCGCTCCACAGCCGGGAGCGGTGGTTGACGTCGAGGCACACGGTGACCCCGGCGTCGCGGGCGGCCGTGGCGGCGGCCACGACGGTCTCGGCCGCCGACGGGCCGAGCGCCGGTGTGATACCGGTGAGGTGGAGGACGCGGGTCCCCGGGGCCAGCGTGGGCAGCACGTCGGCCGGTGCGAGCGCCGATCCGGCCGAACCGGCGCGGTAGTAGCTGACGCGGGTCAGGGTGCCCAGGCGGGGTTCGGTCAGCAGCAGTCCGGTGGGGCGTCCGGCGTCGTCGGTGACCGCGTGGCCGATGTCGACGCCCTCGGCGCGCAGGGTGCGCAGCACCAGGGCGCCGAGTTCGTCCGCGCCGACCCGGCCCGCCCAGCGCACACGGTGCCCGAGCCGGGCGAGGCCGATGGCGACGTTGGACTCGGCTCCCGCGACGGACAGGCCGAGCGTGCCGCCCATCCGCAGCGCGCCGTGGGCACGCAGCGCCGCCATGGTCTCGCCGAAGGTCACCACCTCGGGCGGCCCCTGCCGGTCCGTGTTCACTGTGTGCCTCCGGCGGCCGTCTCGCGGAACTCGGCGGCCCGGGCGCGCAGTCGGTCCAGGTCGCCGCCGTCGGCCGCGTCGCCGACGAGCGGTGAGCCGACGCCCACGGCCAGGGCACCGCCGGCCAGGTAGTCGCGGGCGGCCGTCGCGTCCACCCCGCCGACCGGCACGAAGGGCACCTCGGGGAACGGGTCGCGCAGGGCCCGCAGATGGCCGGGGCCGCCCAGGGAGGCGGGGAAGAGCTTGACCGCGTCGGCGCCGCGGGCCAGGGCCCCTTCCACCTCGCTCGGTGTCAGCGCGCCCATCAGGAGGGGTACGCCGTACTGCGCCAGTCCGTCGACCAGTGCCGGGGTGACGAGGTAGGACGCCCCGGCGTCGAGCGCGCGGGCCGCGTCCGCCGCCGAGCGCACGGTGCCGGCGCCCAGGAGGGCGTCGGGGCCGAGTGCGGCGCGGGCCTGTCGGATCACGGTCAGCGCGTCGGTGGTGGTCAGCGATATCTCGACGGCGGTGATGCCCTCGTCCACGAGGGTGCGCACCGTGCGCAGGGCGGCGACGGAGTCCTTGCCCCGTACGATCGCGAGCAGGCGGTGGCGGCGGAGGGATTCCACCAGGTCCATGGGAGCGGGCTCTCCTTGCGGGGTCGGTACGAAGGCGGCGGTCGAGGGGAGCTCTACCATTCGGTGAACGCCCCGTCGGGGCCGCGCCATACGGGGTTGCGCCAGCGGTGCCCGGTCTCGGCGGCCCGGCGCACCGCCTGCTCGTCGATCTCGACGCCGAGCCCGGGACGGGAACTCGCGACGGCGTGTCCGTCCCGGAAGCGGAAGGGCTCGGGGTCCATCACATAGTCCAGCAGGTCGCACCGCTGGTTGTAGTGGATGCCCATGCTCTGTTCCTGGATGAGGAAGTTCGGCACGGAGAAGGCGATCTGGAGGCTCGCGGCCAGGGCGATCGGGCCGAGGGGGCAGTGCGGGGCGAGGGCGACGTCGTACGTCTCGGCCATGGCGGCGATACGGCGGACCTCGGAGATGCCGCCGGCGTGCGAGAGGTCGGGCTGGGCGACGGCGATGCCGCTGGCCATGACCTCGCGGAAGTCCCAGCGCGAGTACAGGCGTTCGCCCGTGGCGAGGGGGATGCTCGTGGACTCCACCAGGCCGCGCAGGTGGCCCGAGTGTTCGGGCCGGACGGGTTCCTCGACGAACAGCGGGTGCAGCGGCTCCAGGAGGGGCAGGAGCCGGCGTGACATGGCGGTGGAGGCCCGGCCGTGGAAGTCGACGGCGATGTCCCGCTCGTCGCCGATCACTTCACGCACGGCCGCGACGCGTTCGACGACCTCGGCGGTGCGGGCCGGGGTGTCGATCGCGGCGAGTTCGGCCGAGGCGTTCATCTTGACGGCGGTGAAGCCGGCCTTCATCTGCTCCTCGGCGAGTTCGGCCACATCGCTCGGGCGGTCGCCGCCGATCCAGGCGTACATGCGGACGCGGTCGCGCACCGGGCCGCCGAGGAGCCGGTGGACGGGGACGCCGTAGGCCTTCCCGGCGATGTCCCACAGGGCCTGGTCGATGCCCGCGACCGCGCTGGAGAGAATGGGGCCGCCCCGGTAGAAGCCGCCCTTGGTGAGCACCTGCCAGTGGTCCTCGATCCGCAGCGGGTCCTGTCCGACGACATGGTCGGCCAGTTCGTGGACCGCGGCGCGCACGGTCTCCGCGCGGCCCTCGATGACGGGCTCACCCCAGCCGGTGATCCCCTCGTCGGTGGCGACGCGCAGAAACAGCCAGCGCGGAGCCACCAGGAACGTCTCAAGTCCGGTTATCTTCAAGGCACTTCCTTCGGAAGCGGATCGGTGCCGGCTTCGTTCTGGACCGCGCGTACGGCTGCGAGGTCGTCGGACGCCTGCGCCAGGAGGGATGCGACGGCGGCCACGGCGGCGTCCGCATCGCCCGCTTCGACCGCGTCCAGCAGCTGCTGGTGCACGGGGATGGAGTCGGAGAAGTGCCGGGCGCCGTGCACGATCCGGTCGCGTACGCGCAGACCGGCCTCGATGACGACCTCCATACGGCTGAGGAGTTCGTTGTGCGCGGCGTCCAGCAGGGCACGGTGGAAGGCCAGGTCCGCCTCGACCATCGCCTCCGCGTCCGTGTCCGCCGCCGCCATCGCCTCCAGCGCCTGCCGCATCGCGTCCAGGTCGTCGGGGGTGCGGCGGGCGGCGGCGAACCGGGCACCCGCGGGTTCGACGATCGCGCGTACCTCGGCGAGGTCGGCGAGGAAGCCGTCGGTGGGTGCGCTGCTGCCCTGCCAGCGCAGCAGGTCGCTGTCGAGCAGGTTCCAGTCGGCGCGGGGCCTGATGGTCGTACCGCGTTTCTGCTTCGACTCGAGCAGGCCCTTGGACGCCAGCACCCGCAGCGCCTCGCGCACCACGGTCTTGCTGACGCCGAGTTCCGCCTCGAAGTTGACCGGGTCCACGACGGAGCCCGGGGGGTAGTCGCCGCGGATGATGCGTCGGCCCAGCTCCTCCACGGCCTGGCCGTGCAGCCCCTTGGGGGGATGGGTCACCACGTGCTCCGTTTCCGTATCGGTCCTGATGTGCGGTGCGTACCGCTCATCATGAGGACTCCTTCATGACGCTCCATCCTCCGTCGACCACCAGGCTCGCGCCGGTCACATAGGAGGCGTCCGCCGATGCCAGGAAGGCGACGGCGGCGGCCACCTCCTCCGGCTGCCCGAACCGCCGGGCCGCGGTGGCCGCCACACTGCGCGCCCGCTCGGGCTCCGGGATGCCGTCCCAGGCGGCGGTGAGGATGGGTCCGGGCAACACCGTGTTGACCCGGATCTCCGGACCGTACTCCACGGCCAACTGCCGCCCCAACGAGCACAGCGCGCCCTTCGCGGCGGCGTAGGCGGCGTGCCCGGGCAGGCCGATGACCGCGTGCACCGAGGAGGTGAGGACGACGGAGCCCCGGGCCTCGCGCAGCATGGCCGCGAAGGTCTTCATCCCGCGCCAGGCGGGCTTGAGCAGCACGGCCATCTGACCGTCCCACTCGGCCTCGCTCAGCTCGTGGGCGGGCTTGTTGAGCTGGGCGAAGGCGTTGCTGTGCAGCACGTCCAGCCGCCCGTGGTGTTCCTCGACATGGCGGGCCAGCTGCTCCCAGTCGGCGGCCGAGGTCACATCGCACCGCACGTACTCCGCGTGCCCTCCCCGGCCGGTGGCGGCCGCCGCGACCTCCTTGCCCGCGGTGTCGTCCACGTCCGTGACCACCACTCTCGCTCCCTCGGCCGCGAGCCGGTGCGCGGTGGCCGCGCCGATCCCGTGGGCGGCGCCGGTGATCACCGCCACGCGTCCGCTCATCCTGCGGCATTCCGCCATCGCGCGTGTCTCCCCTCGTGAACTGTCCACGCACCCACCATAGCTGTTTCAATTAATTATGAATATATCTTGACTGCGTGGCGATGCCGCTCCGAAACTGACCGGCATGCCGTAGCCACCTCCGGCACGAAACCAGGAAGGACCCTCCTCCCATGAGCCGCACCACACCCCGCCGCAGAAGCCGGGGCGCCCTCGCAGTCACCCTTGCCGCCTTCACTCTGACCATCTCCGCCTGCGGGGGCTCGACCGGTTCGAAGGACCCCGCGGTCCAGGCACCCGTCAAGCCCGGCCAGAAGGTCGAGCTGCGCTTCTGGTCGTGGGTTCCCGGCGTCGACAAGGCGGTCGACAAGTGGAACGCCACCCATCCGGACATCCACGTCCGGCTGGAGAAGATCCCGGCGGGCAGCAGCGGCGGCTACGCCAAGATGCGCGCCGCGCTCAAGAGCGGCAACGCACCGGACCTGGCCCAGGTGGAATACCAGGAGATCCCCTCGTTCCTGCTGGAGAACGGCCTGGTGAACCTGTCGCAGTACGGCGCGGACAAGGACAGGTCGAAGTTCGTGGACTGGCAGTGGCAGCAGGGAGTCTTCGACTCGAAGGTCTACGCGATCCCCCAGGCCTCCGGTCCGATGGGCCTGTTCTACCGCTCCGACCTGTTCAAGAAGTGGGGCATCGCGCCGCCCGCCACCTGGGACGAGTTCGCCCAGGCGGCGGAGAAGATCCACAAGGCCGACCCGAAGGCCTACATCAGCACCTTCCCCGCCGGCAACTCCGCCTGGTTCACCGCGCTGGCGTGGCAGGCCGGCGCCAAGTGGTTCGGCGTGAACGGCGACACCTGGTCGGTGAACATCGACTCCCCGCAGACCCTGAAGGTCGCCGCGTTCTGGGACAGCCTGCGCGGCAAGAAAGTGATCAAGACCGAACCCGACTTCGCCAACGGCTGGTACAAGGACCTGCAGACCGGTGGCATCACCTCATGGGTCAGCGCCCAGTGGGGCGACGCCATCATCAGCGGCAACGCTCCCCGGACCGCCGGCAAGTGGGCGGTCGCGCCCATGCCGCAGTGGACGAAGGGCGCGAACGTGTCCGCGAACTGGGGAGGTTCCTCAACGGCTGTCCTCAAGGGCGCGGGGCACATCCCGGAGGCCCTGAAGTTCGCCGAGTGGCTCAACACGGACCCCGCGAGCGTCGACCTGCTGCTGCAGGGCGGATACGGCTGGCCCGCGGCGGCCGACGGGTACCAGGGCTCCTCGCTGGACAAACCGTCACCGTTCTTCGGCGGCCAGAAGTACAACGAGGTCTTCGCGACGTCGGACAAGAGCATCGACAACTCGTGGAAGTGGATACCGACGATCGACGCCACCTACCAGCACCTCAACGACGGCTTCCAGGGCGCCGTGGCCGGCAAGGGCACGTTCGTCGACGCGGTGCGGCAGGCACAGAAGCAGACCGTCGAGGACCTGAAGAGGAAGGGTCTGAAGGTTTCCACCGGCCAGTGACCGCCTCCGGAGGGTGCGACACGGCCGCCGCCGTTCTCCCCTCCGGACTGCAGAAAGAACTTCCATGCCGACCCGAGCGCCCCGCCGCAGAAAACTGGCACCCCTCGCCTTCGTCGCGCCCTTCCTCCTGCTGTTCCTGCTGACCTTCGCCGTCCCCATCGGCTACGCCGTCCACCAGAGCGTCATGGACGACGAGCACACCGGAGCCCTGGGGCTCGGCGGCACCCGTACCGTCTTCGTGGCGCTGCGCAACTACTCCGACGCGCTGTCAGATCACGCCTTCGTGCAGAGCATCGGCCGAGTACTGCTGTTCGCGGTGGTCCAGGTGCCGGTGATGGTCGCGCTGTCCGCCGCGCTCGCGCTGCTGCTCGACACCGCCTCGGCCCGAGGCGTGCGGTTCTTCCGCGCCGCCTTCTTCCTGCCCTACGGCGTCCCGGGCGTCATCGCGTCCATCCTGTGGGGCTTCCTGTACGTACCGGGAGTCAGCCCCCTCGTGGACGGCATGCGCCACCTGGGGGTGTCCGTCGACCTGTTGGGCGGAAACACGGTTCTGTGGTCCATCGCGAACATCGTCACCTGGGAGTTCGCCGGCTACAACGTCCTGGTCCTCGTCGCCCAACTGCGCACCATCCCCGCTGAGTTGTACGAGGCCGCCCGCATCGACGGCGCCAGTGCCTGGATGACCGTCCGGCATGTCAAACTGCCGTTGCTGCGGCCGGCGCTGATCCTCACCACGGTCTTCACCATCATCGGCACGCTGCAGCTGTTCGCGGAACCGCTGGTGCTCAAGCCCGTCTCGTCGAGCATCGACAGCGCGTACACGCCCAACCTGAGCGCCTACAACGAGGCGTTCACCAACGACAACTACCACCTCGCCGCCGCCGAGGCGGTGCTGCTCGCCCTCGCCGCGTTCGTGCTCTCCTTCGGTTTCCTGCGGCTGATCAACAAGAGAGGTGGGGACGCGTGAGTCTCCAGACACCGGCCCGCACACTCCCGCCGAGGGGCGAGACGCCGGCCTCCGACGACGGCACGGCGCCGCGCGGCGGCATCACCGGAGTCACCACGCGCAGCCGCGTCCTGGTCACCGGCCTGCTCGTGGCGGCCGCCGGGTACTTCCTGCTCCCGGTGTACTGGCTGGTCGTGGCCGCCACCAAGTCCACCGGCGGCCTGTTCGGCAGCTTCGGCCTGTGGTTCTCGCATCCGCAGTTCCTGAGCAACCTGCACCGGGTGGTCACCTACGACCACGCGATCTACCTGCGCTGGGCCGCCAACAGCCTGCTGTACGCGGGCGTCGGCGCGGGCGTGGCGACGCTGCTGGCCGCGATGTCCGGCTACGCGCTGGCCAAGTTCTCCTTCGCCGGCCGGGACACGATCTTCAACATCGTGCTGGGCGGCGTCCTCATCCCCGCCACCGCGCTGGCGCTGCCCATGTACCTGCTGTTCAGCAAGGCGGGCCTGGCCAACACCTACTGGGCCGTGCTGGTGCCGAGCTTCGTCAGCCCCTTCGGCGTGTACCTGTGCCGGATCTACGCGGCGGCGTCCATACCGGACGAGCTGCTGGAGGCGGCCCGCATCGACGGCGCGGGAGAGTTCCGCATCTTCACGGTCGTCGCGCTGCGCATCATGGCCCCCGCCCTGGTGACGGTCTTCCTCTTCCAGTTCGTCGGCATCTGGAACAACTACTTCCTGCCGCTGGTCATGCTGTCCGACTCCAAGCTGTATCCCATCACCCTCGGTCTGACGTCGTGGCAGTCCTTCGCCGACCGCCAGCCACAGCTCTATCAGCTGACCGTCGGAGGTGCCTTCGTCTCCGTGGTCCCGCTGATGATCGCCATGGTGGCCCTGCAGCGCTTCTGGCGCAGCGGTCTGACCGAGGGCAGCGTGAAGGGCTGACGCCGCCGCACTCGGTCCGACGGCTGGAGGGGGAGGGGCGGACCGCCCCTCCCCCTCCAGCCGTTCGGCGCTCACTCGCCGCCCGGCACGGCCGCCTTCCGGAAGACGTCGTAGACCAGCTTGGGCCGCTGCTCCGCGAACGTCAGCAGGCCCATCACGGAGATGCCGTTGTAGTCCTGGTTGTACCCGGCCCGCTCCTTGTAGTCCTTGAGCACCCAGTAGGTGAACCCTGCGACGAACGCGCTGCGCGCGGTCACCTGCGCCCAGTGCGCGCCGAAGCTCTCCGCCTGCCACTCCTCCGTGCCCTGCGTGGTGCCGGCGCCGTGTGTGCCGGCGATCGCCCAGGTGCCGTTCTCGGTGATCAGGATCGGCTTGTCGGGATACCTCGCGTGCACCGCGTCCAGGGTCGGGCCGAGGTCGGCGTCCCGGCCGTAGAAGTAGCCGAAGTACTCGTTGAACCCGATGACGTCGGCGAGGTCGAACGCGGGGTCGTTGCTGGTGTTGGAGGCCCAGGTGACGGGGCGTGCGGTGAGGTCGACGGACTTCACCGCCGCCTTGAGGTCGGCCAGCCAGGCCCGGTAGACGGGAGCGCCGTCCGCGTCGATCTCGGACTCGTTCTGCAGGCCCCAGAGGATGACCGAGGGGTGGTTGTGCTGGTTCCACGCCATGGTCAGGGCCAGCGCGCGGGCGAGGCCGTAGCGCTCGGTCTGGAGCTTCTCCTGAGCGGTGTTGAGCCACATCGTGTCGATGTCGTCCATCACCAGCACACCGTGCGCGTCCGCCCAGTCGTAGACGTAGGGGTGGCGGTTGTAGACGCAGTTGCGGATGAAGTTGGCGCCCAGGGCCGTGACATGGCCCAGTTCCCGGTCGTACTCGGCCGGCGTCATCGCCCTGCCGTGCGCGGCCGTCTCCTCGTGCCAGTTGAGGCCCTTGAGGAACAGGGGCTCGCCATGGAGACGCAACCGGGCTTCCGTCACGGTCAGTTCGCGTACGCCGTACACCGTGGACAGGGTGTCGACGCGCGGACCCCCGGACCCGCCGGCGGTCAGCGTGGCGCGGGCGGTGAGCGTGTGCGGCGAGGCCGGGCTCCAGCGCGGGGCACCGGGCAGGGGGATCACCACCGGTACGACGCCTGCCGTTCGGGCCGCGATCCTGACCCCGACCCCCGTGGGCCGTCCGCCGCTGCCCCGGCCGGGGTCCAGCGTGAGGCGGCCGTCGAAGTCGGAGTCACCGTGGTTCTCGACGACCGCACGCGCCTCCAGGCGTCCGTCCGCGGCGCTCACGAGCAGTTTGGCGACGGTGACCTGGGGGACCGCCTCGATCCACGCGGATCGGGTCAGCCCCGCGTAGGGCCAGTGGTCGACGGGCTTGTACGGCAGCTCGTGGTCGTCGGTGACCGGCTGGGGGGCCGAGGCCCGGTAGTCGGTGTAGCTCGCCCGGCGGAAGACGCGGACGGCGATGGTCTGGCGTCTCCCCGGCCGCAGCGCCCCGGACACGGGAAGCGCGAAGGGCGAGTTGGCGCCCTCGTGCTTGCCCAGGTGGGTGCCGTCGAGCCAGACCTCGGCGCTGTACCCGGCGGCCAGGAAGGCGATGCGTACGTGCCGGGCGCGCCAGGAGGCCGGTATGTCGACCGTGGTGCGGTACCAGGCGTAGCCGTCGGCGAACGCCGTGCCCGTGCCGAACGGCGCGCTCTGCGAGCCGAAGCCCGGGGTGTTCAGCAGATCCCAGGCGGCCGGGACGTCGATGAGGCCCCACGCCCGGTCGTCGTGGTGGGGGGACTGCCAGCCCTCGTCGAGCCCCTGGTCGGCCGGGTCGAAGCGGAAGCGCCACCGCTTGTCCAGGGACAGGTGGTCGCGGGTGGGCTCCCGGCCGCGCCAGCCGTCGAAGGCGGGAAGGACCGCGCCGTACTGGAAGACGACGCCGGTGCCGCCGATGTCACGCACATGTGTGCCGGAGGGCTCGGTGAGCGGATGGGTGTCGAGCACCGGCCCGTTCGCCGCGCCGACGGCCGTGCCGTCCGCCGCCCGCGCCGTCTCGGGCCAGGCCGGGAGGGCGACGGCGGCGACCGCGCCGAGTGCCGTGACGACGGCACGCCGGGAGGGATGGAGGGATGGGGTCATGCCTCACAGCCTGGACAACCCGATCACCCCCGTCAAGGATTATTCATAAATAATGAATTGAGCTAGCGTGGCCCTCATGACGACATCGCAGCACCCGACGACACCGCACCCCACGACACCGGCGGCCACGGGCCGACTCGCCATCACCCTGTGGGACTTCAGCTGGTACACCCAGGCGGGACCCGGTGAGCCCTTCGCCGATCTCGACCGAGCCTTCGCCGAGACGGTGGAACGCGGCTTCAACACGGTGCGCATCTGCGCCATGCCCTTCCTGCTGTTCTCCGGCCGCGTCCCCGACGCGGAGACCGTTCAGGTCCGCGGCCTGGGCGAGGAGTTCGGACAGCGCACCCGCTGGTACGACGTGCGCGGCGGTTACCCGCTGGACGGCCGCCGGCGCCTCGTCGACCTGTTCGAGGCGGCGGCCCGGCACGACTGCAAGGTGATCGTGTCCTCCTGGGAGTACCAGCAGTCCCCGAGCTTCGCGGACACCGACACCTGGCACCGCGCCCTGGCCGAGGTGCCCGGCCCGGAACGCGCCGAGGTGGTGGCGGAGGCACTCGCCGAGCTGCTGGACTTCCTCACGGAACGCGGGCTGGACGGCCCCGTCGCGTACGTCGAGGTCCACAACGAGGTCGACAACTGCTCCCTGGTCCCCCGTGACGGCGCCACCCACTACGCCTATCTGCGCGGCCCTCTCGACCGTGCCGTGAAGCTGCTGCGGGCCCGGCACCCCGGCATCCCCGCCACCTACTCACTGGGCGAGCCCTGGCCGAGCGAGATCGACGACCTGCCGGAGGGCGCGCAGATCGCGCACTTCCACTTCTACGTCTACGGCGTGCTCGGCGCCCTGTACGAGGCGGTCGGACTCGGCCACGGCACCGAGGCGGCACCCGAGACCGCCGCCTGGCCCACACCCGAACTGGCCGCAATGCTGCGCCCGGACGCGCCCGCCTTCGCCGACCACCAGCCGGACGAACCCTGGCGGCTGGCCGCCACGGGCATTGCGAGGGAACTATTCTACACGCACGACTGGGTCGACCCCGACCGCTGGGACCTGTGGCTCTACGAGAACTATCCGGCCCACCGCGAGGCCATGCGGGAGACCCTGGCCCGGTGGGTCGACTCGGTCGCCGACTTCGCCCGCCGCCGCGACATCCCCGCCGTCCTCGGCGAGGGCGTCGTCGGATACACCCCTCTCCTGACCCGCTTCGAGGAGGACGCCGTGGGCAAGGACATCGCGGAGTTCGTCGTCGACCGCTGCCTCGCGGCCGGCTTCCACGGACTGGTCCTGACCTCCAACGCCGCCCCGCACCACCCCATGTGGCACACCGACGGGGACTGGATGCGGCGGGTCAACGCCCAGATCACCGCGGGCTGACCGGGCTTCCGCCCCGCTTCCGCCTGCCGTCATCCCAGCGGGTCAGCGCACCCGTCCGCGCGGTTTCAGCGGGAGCGGCGGCAGCTGAGGGGCGGGGAGCGGGGCTCCGTCGTACCCCTTCACCTCACCGAACCGTGTGCCGGTCATCCAGTCCTGGTGGGCCTGTTCGATCTCCTCCTGGGACCGTCCGATCCAGTTCCAGAACATGATGAGCTCCTCCTCGAACGGCTCACCGCCCAGCAGCATCAGGCCGGCGTCCGAGGCGGCGCGCAGCGGGAGTTCGGTGCGGCCGCAGCCGAGGTAGAGCATCGAGCCGGGCAGGACCGGCACGCCGTCGACATGGGCCTCGCCGGACATGGACAGGACCGCGTACTCGAAGTCCGGCTCCAGCGGGAGGCGTACGTCCGCGCCCGCGGCGAGGGTCAGGTCGGCGCCCACGATCGGGGTGTACGTCGTGCCGGGCGAGGTCGCGCCGTCGAGGCTGCCCAGGATCAGTGTGGCCTTGAGGCCGGGTGCGGTGACGCGCGGCAGCTCGGCATGGTGCTCGAAGTGCGGCTCGGTGTGGCGGTGGCCGTCCGGGAGGGCCACCCACAGCTGGGCGCCGTGCAGAAAGCGGGCGTGCGGGCGGGGGCTCTCCTCGGAGTGGCTGATGGCCCGGCCGGAGGTCATGAGGCCCAGTTCGCGGGGGCGGATCGTCTGCAGGCTGCCGGTCGAGTCGCGGTGCAGCACCTCGCCCTGGTGCAGCCAGCTGACCGTCTGCAGACCCATGTGGGGGTGCGGCGGGACCTGCATTCCGGCTTCGTCGGCGATGTCGTCGGGCCCGTAGTGATCGACGAAGCACCAGGCGCCGACCATCCGGCGGCCGAGGTTGGGCAGGAGTCGGCGGACCTCGGTGGACTCGCCGAGCTTGACGCGTCGAGGGCTGAGGAGTTCACGGACGGGCTCCGCCACCACGAAACCGCGGCCGCCGCACACGGCGGGAACCGCCTCGCGATCAAGATTGCTCATGGCGCCCAACCTAGCCCCGCGAGGCCGCTCCCGTCAGTCCGTCATCCGGGCTGTCCCGCCCGGGGCCGAAAAATAGTAGCCATGTACATAGTAGCCATGTACTGTATTTCCTATGAGCAACGGTTCCGAGAAGGCGACACCCGGGTTCCTGGTGTGGCGCCTGTCGATGAAGTGGCGGGTGGCCGTCGACCGGGCGGTGGCCCCCCTCGGGCTGACCCACGCGCAGTACTCCCTGGTCGCCTCGCTGTACGGCATGCACCGCGGCGGCGAGCGGCCCAGCCAGCGCCGGCTCGCCGACCACGTGGGCCTGGAGCCCCTGTACGTCTCCAAGCTCGCCCGCGGTCTGGAGTCGGCCGGCCTTCTCGAACGCGCCAGGGACCCCCGCGACCCGCGCGCCGTGCAACTGGCGCTCACCGAGCGGGGCCACGAGGTCACCGGGCGCGCGATCACGGTCGTACAGGGCCTGCTGCGGCAGTTCATGGAGCCGCTCGGCGGCCTGGACAGTCCGCGCGGGCGGGAGTTCACACGCGATCTGGCGGCGTTGCTCGACGCACCTCTCGATCCGTTCAGCGACACCACCGAGACAGCCGAGAAAGAGACGGAGCAGTCATGACCACCACCGCACCTCTCGCGAACGCCCGCACCCTGGGCCTGGCCCACTACGCGGCCCGCGCGGTCCTGGAGAGCGTTCTGGCCCGGCACGGCGCCACCTTCCCGCAGAACGTCGCCCTCCGGCTCGCCGCCGTCGCCGAGGCACCCCTGGAGCGCGAGGAACTCGTCGCACAGGTCGTCCGATCACTCAAGATGGACGCGGCCGACGCGCGGGGAGTCGTCGGGGAACTCCTCGCCAAGGGGCTGCTCACGACCGAGGAGTCCCTGGTCCCGATCACCGATGCCGGACGCGCGTTCCATGCCGAGGTCAGCGCCGAGAGCGCCGAGTTCTCCGCGCGGGTCTGGGGCGGCATACCGGAGGAGGACCTCGCCGCGGCCGGCCGTGTACTGGCCCTGGTGACCGAGCGGGCCAACGCCGAACTGGCCGCCCTGTCGGCCTGAGGACCCCTCGGCCGGCGGGCCGGAATAGGCGACGGCCTCGCCCGGTTGAGCAGGCCGAAGGAGGTCAGCAGTGAACACGACGTACTACGACCACGGGACACCGGCGGAGCGCTGGGAGCGCGCGCGGATGTTCTTCGACGCCAAGGACTACGCCGCCGCGGCGCGTGTACTGGGCGCGCTGGTCGAGGAGGTGCCGGAGCAGACCGGACCGCGGCTGCTGCTGGCCCGCGCCTACTACCACTCCGCCCAACTGCGGCGCGCCGAGACCGAGTTGCGCGTCCTCGTCGAGCGGGACCCGGTGGAGCACTACGCCCGGCTGATGCTGGGCCGCACGCTGGAGCGGCAGGGCCGGCAGGCCGAGGCCGAGTCGCACCTGCGGATCGCCTCGGCCCTGGCGGGTGACTTCGAGCGGGTTTGAGCGGACCGTGACGCCACGACGGCCGGGCCCGGCTCCCTTCGCGGAGCCGGGCCCAGCCGTCGTGTCGATGATGCCGTTCGGCGGAAAGGGCGACGACGCCTCGGCGAGCGTCGAC
>NZ_JBEXCS010000096.1:0-36968 GCF_040605395.1 Streptomyces sp. NPDC005648
GCGTCGGCGCGGAACTGTTCCTCCTCGTACGCCAGACCCTCCCACTCACCTGCGGGGACGTTCGAGGGCTGCCCGCCCGAGCCCCCGGGTAGACCGCACGAGGCCGGTGGCAACACCGGCCCTAGATGGATGGCCGTCGCCGGGCGGTTCGCGAGGACCTCCCGGAACAGAACCCGGCGTAACATCCGAATGTCGCTGCCATCCAGCATTCTCACAGGTCAGAGCGCTGCGGCGGGATGAAAATCTGCGGCCGGGTCGAATCCGGGTCGAATTTCGCCGAGGGTGTGCAGAGCGACGTTTCCCGCCCGGGGGCGAGTTGACGAAAGTGCTGTGAGCAGCGCAAATGCTTTCGACGACCGGACACCTCGGACGATATGAAAATACCGTCCGAGGTGTCCGGTCCGGGCGAATATGGATGATCCGGGCATTGGTGCGGCTCTGTCAGACTCCGCTCGTATTCTCACGCCGTGAGCGCATCTCAAGATTCGGAAGCGTCCGTAAGCGGCGTGGCAGCTCTCGACGCCTGGCCGCCTCAGCCGGCGCCGCTCGACACCGGGAGCCGGGGGCGCGAGGACCGATTGCGGATGCTTCGGCAGATGCGGTCCGTCTGGGAGGAGAACAACCGAGCACGCCACGAGCGGATCAAGAAGGAACTCGCGGTTGCTCAGGCGCGGCAGGCCGAAGTCACCGCCTACTGGAATCAGCACAAGACCACGGTCGTGGGCCGGTGGGACAGCCGTACCGGTGGGCGTGGAGAAACCACGATTGCGGATATCCCGGAGGTCTCGGCGCAGTGGCACCAAGACAACCGCGTCCATCCCGAGAACGTCTCGGCGACAGCTCAGAGACGCGGCGAGGTCAGTCCGTACATGTGGCAATGCCCCCTCGCCTTCGGCCACGAGCCGTGGCTGGCCTGGCCCAAAGACCGTATTCAGAAGGGTGCAGGGTGTCCTGAGTGTCGTCGATTGACCCGGCTCGCGGACCTTCCGACGCTGGCTGCTCAGTACCGTGGACAGATACCGGCGAGCGACATCACCCACGCTTCACACGAGAGTGTGCCGTGGGCCTGCCGGACATGGTCGGTCGATCCAAGTACCGGAGTTTGGCGGCCGGTTGAGCACCGTTTCGGAGCGGTGGTCAAAGAGCGCGTGCTTCAGGGGAACGGGTGTCTGGTGTGCGCGGGGTACGTGATCGACGACACGAACTCGCTGCTCACCTGGTTCCCAGAAATCGCGGACGAGTTGGATGCTCCGGACCTTGATCCGCGTTGGCTGCCGACGAGCCAGCACAACATTTCACGAAAGGATGCTGCTGGAGCGGGCAGCGCAGGCACGTACGCGACCTTGTCCTGGAGGTGCCGTCACGGCCACGTGTGGGAGGCCACGATCCTCAACCGTGTCCAGGGCACCGGCTGCGGCAAGTGCTCGACTTCTGGGATATCGAAGGAACAGGTCCGGCTGGTGGCTGAGCTGTCGGGACTCATCGACCTTGTACCGCCGACGAGCCGAGACCCGCGGCTGCCGGACGGTGTGCCCGACTTCGCCTCGCACCGTCTCACAGTTCCGCCCGAGCACAAGCCGGTCCACTGGCGCTACAAGGACGTCGAGGTAGACGCGGTCTTCCAACTGCCTCATGGCGTCCGTGTAGGCCTTGAGTACGACGGAGCTTTCCACCACTCGACCAGACAGAGAGACCGCCGCCAGTACGAGAACGACAAGAGCCGGGTACTCGTTGAAGCAGGGATCCTGGATCTGCTCATTCACGTGAGAATCGGCGATCTGCCGGAGATGGAGGCTCCCCATGCTCTGGTCGTAGCGGTACCTGAACGGGCCACGGCCTACCAGCAGGCCAGCGCAGTGGCCTCGGCTCTCTCGGAGCGCTTTCCCGAGGCTATGCCGGGTCTGGACGCCTATCTCAACGGTGGCACGGCCCGGCACGAGGCTGCTGCCGATGCCTACATCACCGCAGTATGGGGCGAACTGCGTCCTCCGCGCCGAAAGCCGGAGAAGGCGGCCCCGCCGACACCGCGCCGCCTCTCACTGACGGCCCCGCATGCAGACAGCCTGCTGTCATCCGTTTCCGAGCCCTATCGGAATCCGGAAAACCCAGATGAGATCGTCCGCGACTACCGGTGCGGTTGCGGCAATCCCGAGATCATCACTTCTGTCCAGTCTCAGGTCACTTCTGGGAACACCCGTAGTTGTGGCTGCCTGGCCACACAGGCCAGGCAGCGTCCGCGGCCAGCTATCTCCAAGACTGAGACGCACGCTGTCCGAGCCTGGGCTCAACAACGGGCGGTAGCCATCGGTGGCAGCGGGCGGGTCCCGGACCGGGTGACGGCTTCCTTCCGACTTGACCAAGCCGGGCGTAGTGATCTGCTCGGCCCGGATGGGCTGCTTACCGAGGCGCGCGTTCATGAGTGGGCAGTGACCGCAGGACTTCAGCTGGGAGCGAGGGGCAGAGTGACCGGAGAGCTCTGGCTCGACTACTCCACGAAGGAGCTCGCGGCTGGGCCGCAGATCAAGGAAGCTCTGGATCCGCTCGTCGGTCACTGATCGAAGAAACAAGGACTCGCGCCTGGTCGGCTAACATGGTCGATACGGCAGACGAGCCGGGCGGACGGCCGCGTGGAGTCCCCTTAGGGGCTTCCCGAGGAACGTCCGGACTCCACAGGGCAGGGTGGTGGCTAACGGCCACCCGGGGTGACCCGCGGGACAGTGCCACAGAAAACAAACCGCCCAGTGCTCAGGCGCTGGGTAAGGGTGAAACGGTGGTGTAAGAGACCACCAGTGCCCAGGGCGACTTGGGCAGCTAGGTAAACCCCACCTGGAGCAAGGTCAAAAGGAGCGCCGTAAAACGCTCTCTGCGCGGACGTTCGAGGGCTGCCCGCCCGAGTCCGCGGGTAGACCGCACGAGGCCGGCGGCAACGCCGGCCCTAGATGGATGGCCGTCTCCCCGGCCGCCGCGAGGCGACCGGGCGACAAAATCCGGCGTACAGCCCGACTCGTCTGCCGCCAGATCTGTGACTGGTCTTTTGGCCCCGGCGGGGCCCTTTTTCCTGTCGGGGTGAATCCCGGCTTCTACCTGGGAGTTCCGGTGGACGTGTGCGCGGTGTGCACCGGCGGTGAACTCGGTGGCTGAGGGTGCGGCGGTCGCTCATGAGCTCCTCACGAATTCGATGCCGACGACCGGGCGGTCGTCGGCATCGAATCAGACCGCGGGCTCCAACAAAATGGGCAACCCGCCCGCAGGGCCCGTGAGCTCGTGGGTTCGGCTACGGTCGCGGTTTCGCAGCGTCGCCGCAAGGGCGGTGAGCCCTCGATGAGGACCGCCCACGAGCCCCGACACGACGGTCTTTGCGCGGTTGACCTTGAGACCTGAGTGTGCCGGGGTGCGCCTTGGTGGTGGCTTTGGTATCTGCATATGCCTTCTACGTTCAGGAGCGGTCGTTTGCTCTTCGGGGCGGGGCGGACGGAGTGAGCGCCGCGCTGTGGCCGCTGTCGGTCGACGGGTTGTTGCTCTTGGCGACGGTCGGCTTGCTCAAGCCTTCTCGGCACGCCAGCAGCGGGGTAGGACGAGGAACCTTGGGTGTGGTCGATCGGATCCCTCTCCGCGTCGTTCAAGTTCAGCCGTCGGCGACCCACCAGGTGTCGCGCAGGGTCTGGCCTCGCTCGTGTCGCACAAGGGCGGGACGACAGTGGTGCCATCGGGCTTGATGCGGGTGATGCGCAGCAGCTGCCTGGTAGTAACCAGCGGGGAAGAAGTTGAGAACTAGAGATAACTGGTTACAGAATGTCCTGCTGAGGGCACTCCTCGAACCGGTCATTACGGAAGCCCCGACCGGCGTCCGGCGCCGGTAGCGTTGTGTGTGCTGGGTGGTCTGGCCCGGTTGTTCCTCTGCTGTGGGGGTGTCGGATGGCAATGGCGGGCGGTGCCGCGGACAAGCTCAGCAATCGGTATGAGCACCGGTGGACGGCCCTACAGGTCGGGCTGCTTCTGCGCGGAGAAGCGTCGAGTATCCGACTGGAACCGCCGGGCGCTGAGGGCCAGGGCATCGAGTTCGAGATCCGGTTTCCGAGCGGGTCTTGCTGTGACCAGGTCAAGGACTACAGCACGCGCTGGACCTTGCACAGGCTGGCCGAGGTGCTCCGCAAGGTGGAAACGCATCTTGCTGCAGGGAAGACGGTTCGCTTGGTGTTGTCGATGGATGCGGCGGAACTCGACAAGCTGTGTGAACAGGCGCGGGCCGCCATCACGTTTGAGGAGTTTGAGAGGATTCGGACGGGTCCTCAAGGTGAGTTCGCAGCTGTGGCCGGAAACTGGCCGACGGCCGACAGGGAGACTGCCTGGCGATATCTACAGCGGATCCAGGTCCGGCATCAGCCAGGAGAGAGCCTTCGGAACGAGGTCGCCTTGAGCTACTCGTTCCTTGTACAGGACGACCCGGAATCTGTGGTCGCCATCCTGCGTGACTTCTTCGACGAGCATCTCCACCAGGTTGTAACGGCACCTATGGTCTGGTCGTACCTGGAGGGGAAGGGGATCAAACGCCGCTACCTCGTCGGCGACACCAACACCGAACGTGCTCTTGCGAGAACCGTCGACGGTCTGTCCCTGCATGTCAAAGACAAACAGCCTGCGTTCGGCTTGGCGCTGCGCCCTCACACGGACAGGTTCATCGAGCGGCTGACTGATCGAGACGGCTCTCAGATCCTGCTGTGCGAAGGCCGCGCGGGTATGGGCAAGTCCACGGTGGTCTGCGAGGTCGTGCAGAAGCTTCAGGCACAGGGTTGGTACGCGGCTGCAGCGCGTATGAACACGGTGGGTGCCAATACCCTGAGCGCCGTTGCCCTCGGCAGAGCGATGGAACTCGTTGATTCGCCGGCGGTGGTCCTTGCGAATGTCGCGGATGGGAAGCCATCGCTTCTGGTGGTCGACCAGTTGGATGCAGTGAGCACCTACAGCGGAAGGATGTCCGAGGTATACGGGGCAGTCGCCGAGGTGTTGGAGCAGTTGCGCCATGAACCCACGGTCAAGGTCCTGTTGGTGGCCCGCACGATCGATGTTGAGGAGGATTCGCGACTCAGAGAACTCGCCGCAGACAGTGACCGCGTGGAACGCATCCAACTCGACGAATTGAGCGACGAATCCGTCCGCGCGGTACTGCAGGGAGCCGGGACCGATCCGACATCCCTGGACCCCGAGACGTTCCAGCTGCTCAAGCTGCCCCTGAATCTGTCGGTCTTCAGCCGGCTATCTCCCACCGCCCGAACTAGTAGCTACCGCACCCTGCAGCAGTTGTACGATCAGTTCACCAGGGAACGCCGCCAAGCCGTCGAACCCAAACTCAGGCCTCGATCCTGGGCGGACATCACCACAACACTGGTGCAGCACCTGAGCGACCGCGAGAGCCTGACCGCGCCTCGTCTGATCCTCGACGGCTTCGATCAAACAGATGTCCAGCTTCTGGAATCCGAAGGCATCCTCGTCTCGGAGACAGGCAACCGCATCGGGTTTTTCCACGAGTCCTACTTCGACTACCTCTTTGCCCGCAGTTTCATGTCCGGCTCCTTGGCGCTGCACGACTTTCTTGGCGGCTCCGGGCAGGCCCTGTTCCGCCGGGCTCAGACTCGCCAGATCCTCGAATACAGCGAGGCACTCGACCGGAACCGTTTCCGCTCCACGGTGCGGCAGTTGCTCGCATCTGAGACGATCCGACCGCACATTAAGGACGTCGTGATCGCGGTTCTCCGGCAGCTCGATGCCACGGCCGAGGATTGGCGTGAATTGGACGACCTCGCATGGGGTGGCTCTTTCGTGGCACCCAAGATCCTTTCCGTGCTGGGGCAGCCGTCATGGTTCGATGCCGCCGACCACGACGGACGCTGGGAACCTTGGCTCGCTGACCCTGCCACAGCTGGACACGCATTCGCCCCACTGCTTGATGTCGCCAGCCACCGCACCCAGCGAGTAGCTGCTTTGGTTACACCGCACGTCGGCTCATCCGACATCTGGCGGGACAGGCTGCGCCAATTGGTCTTCTGGGTCCTGGAGGGGGACCTAGAGGGGCTCGTCATCGAGCTCATCCAACGTGGCGAACTCGACCCACTGTCCGGGCACACCGACGACGGCGACGCCCTGCTCATGAACCTGCAGTCGCTTGCACAGTCCAATCCGCAGAGCGCCACCCGAATTTTGGGCGCGTACCTGCGTCGAGCCGTCGCACGCGCTTCCCAGGGCGGACATGAGGATCCGTTCAAGGCTGGCCTGCTCACCAACTACCCACCTACCGCCCGCGAGGTTATCGGCCAACTCTCCAGCGGCGCTCCCGCCGTCTTCGTCCACCAGGTACTGCCCTTCGTGCTCGACTTCGCAGGTGCTAAGTCGGCCAACGGCGGGCAACCGCTGCCGACCCGCATGTATCTGGGTGCCTACGAATTCGGATCTCTCCTCGTGCGAGGCATCGACGAAGCACTGCGTGTCCTCGCCCAAACGAACCCCGAAATCGTAGATGCGACCTTGCCCCGCCTTACGGCGGTCAACGGGCCAGAGGCCAACTACATCGCGTCCCGCCTTTACACCGCGGTCGACAAGCCAGACGAAGCAGTGGAATGGCTGCTGGCGGATAGCTGGCGACGCCAGAGCCTGTGGGACGAGGTGACCTGGGCCAGCCGCGACATGATCGCATCGGTATCAGCCCGGTGCTCCGCCGAGAGCCTGGACCGGCTTCTCACTTCACTTCTGAGCTTTCATCCCGCCTGGGACACTCCGGGAACCCGTGGCCATAGCAGGGTCGGCCTTACCCAGTACCGGCTTCTTTCCGCAGTCGACCCGAACCGTGGCACGGACCAGGTACGGCGGAGGCTCGGAGAATGGGAACGCAAATTCGGCATCGGCGTCCTCACCCCGGTGCCATCGAATTACATCCGTGGCACCGAATCACCGATCAGCGACGCGGCCGCCACGAGGATGAAAGATATTCATTGGCTGAAAGCCCTTGCCATCTACGCCGAGCCGAAACGCAACACCCACTGGAGCACCAGAGAAGGGGCTGACGAACTGTCCCTGACTCTGGGGCGTCAGGCGGAGCGCGAGCCGCAGCGGTTCGCCTCACTAGCTCTCAAGCTCGACGGCAACTCGCCACTCGCCTACTTCACCGCCATCCTCCGCGCTGCCTCGCCATCCCTCGGCACCGACTGCTTCGCTGCGTTGTGTGCTCATATTTACCGATCCTGCGGGCCCGGCATCATTAACGAACTGTGCCGCGCGATCGAGACGAACCTCGCCAACACCGACCGGAATATCGTCGGCTTGCTCGAAGAATTCTCCAACGATCAAACGGCCGACAATGGCTACACCACAACCGAGGATCTCGTCACCGCAGGGATCAACACCGCGCGCGGTCAGACTGCCTGGGTCACAGGGGCCCTCCTGACCCACGGAGATCGGAATCTAGAAGTCCTCGCCCGTATCGCAGGGAACCTGGCTCACGATTCAGTGCCGGCCGTACGCGCGTGCGCCGCACTAGCAGTACACGCCCTCCACAAACACCAGCCCCGACCAGCCCTGGCCCTCGCAGACGAGCTATTCGCCCAAGCCAATGCCAGCCTCTACGCCGCATACCCCGTCCGCGACCTTCTGATCTTGGCACTGCAACAGGACACGGCCCGCTTCAGCCACTATCTGGCCCGAGGCCTGACTCTGCCAGAGGGTGCGGGCAATAGCGCAGGCCAAATCTGGGCTATCCTCGCAATGTGGAACATTCTAACCCCGGATCTTCCGAGTACAGTCCGAGAGTTGAGCGACACTGCACGAAACGGCGTTGCTCAGGTGTCCGCCGAGTATCCAGATCGCTCCCTAAGTTGGCTCCCCAGCCTCTTCGAGGACCCTGACCCCACTGTCCGCAACAGCGCGGCCCGAGCAATCCACAACATCGACCAATTGCATGTAGCCGCCCAGAACGGTTTCGTTCAGTCCTTTGTCCGCAGCCCAACTTTCTCGGACAACCAGCGAGACGTCTTCATCGCACTCAACCGACAGACCACTCCAATGCCTCCTGCCGCTATCGAGGCATGTGAGCAGGTAGTAGCCCTAGACACTGACCGCCGACTGACCGGGCACTACCTCATCCCGGTCCTGCTACGCCTGTACAGGCTGGGCAACACAGCTGATCGGTCACGCTGTCTGCAAATCTTCGACCATCTGGCGCTCACTGCGGATCTCTCAAGCTTGGATGCAGTCAGACGCTAAGAACAGGTTCTCCGACCATGGAGGCGTTGTCACGCCCATTGAAGATCCACCGCTTGCGACCGGGACCGCGCGGGATCTGTGCGACTGGGTGGAGAGCAGGGACAGGGCGGCGCGTGGCGGCGGTGTGGCTGTCGGACTGCGGATTGCACATGCCGCGTCCAGGCCCTGTTCCAGCCGTGACACTGTGGCGGCGTAGGCCGTGATCGGTGATCGCACGATTGTCAACTCAAAAGTGCCGTCTGGGCACTTGCTGCCACCCTGGCATCGTCAGGATCACACCCTGGGAGCACTGCGATGACCAGCCAGCCTCCGCCCACCTCCGCGCAGCAGCGGCGCGTGCAGTGGAAGACCATCGACACGGCACTTGCCCCCTACTCGACCGAGTCGCTGCTGGTCTTGCTGGAAGCCGCGCTGATGGCACCGACCTGCTCGCGATTCCATGACCATCTCCTGCTCCTGTGGACGCGCGTCATTCGCAGCGGGCGCCGTTCTGGTGCGGTGGTCATGGCCGAGGTGCTGCCGGTCCTCGTTGAGGCCGCGGTGCAGGGTGCTCCCGGACGGGGCGTTCTCACTGAGGGGGAGCCGAACGACGTACGAGCTGGTGTGCGCTTCGCTGGAATGCTGCTGCACCCGGGGGACCTGGATCACCCCCTTCTGGTGCTCCGCAGCCTGCGGCTGACGGCATGTGCCGTCGACGAGCACCTGCTCGGCGCGGTCGGGTTCGGCCTCGGCGACGTCATCGAGCTCGCTGTGCGCTACACCGACCGACGGATGAGGGAGTGCGTGTATGCCTGGCCGACCTCCGAAGAAGGCCCGGGCGAGACGATCTCATGCTGGCTCACCCATGCCAGCGTGGATGCCGTCGCGGTAGCGGAGCGCGACTGCCTCGACGACATCGTCTCTGCCTGCGACCACCCGGAGCGCGCACACCGGGCGCTGGTGTGGCTGACGGCAGACATCGGGAAGCTGAAGCTGAAGTACGACCCGATGCGACAGCTGCTCGGCCCCGTGTTGGCTGTACGGGCCCACGGTCGGAGGATCCCAGTACCGGCCAGCGAAGCTCTCCAAGCCGTCACGGCTGCCGCCGAACAGCTCCTGCGACAGCTCGGATTCAACCAGTACCTGGCCCAGCGCGTTCAGGACCTAGCCGTGGTACGGGTTGCCGACGTACTGCAGTTGGAAAGCGTTCCCCGCCCTGACGAAGTGGCCCGGATCAGCGCACCCCAGCTTCGCTTGGAGGTCGCGGTCGTCAGTGCGCTCCTCGACGGTGACCTGGGGCCGCGAGTCGAGGCCGCCCGGAGGGTCCTGCTGGAGGAGACCTCACCGGAGCAGGGACGGCTGGTGGTGTATGCGGGGCCGCGTTTCCTCGTGCGCGAGGTGGTCACCGACACCCTCCTGGTGCATGTCGAGGAGCTCGCCGAGATGGCAGCCGATGCCGGCGGGAACCCGGCCACGCTGGCCCTGTTCGTATGGGAGATGACCCAGCATCCGGGAGTGGATGCGATCGCCTACCTCCACCTGCTTGATGCGTGGGGCGGCTGGCGCCGTAACGGCACACTCCTTGCGCCCGGCGAATCCGCGCCGGAGGTTGCCGTCGTCCCGCGGCGAGGCCGAGACCTGTCCTGGGACCGGGCCGCGACCTGGGCACCGATCGACAAGGTCCTCGCGGACGCGGGCCTGCCCGCCTCCGTGGAGTGGACAGCCACAAAGATCGTCGACCTCCCCGATGGAGCGGCGGGGCTTCAGGCGGACCTCCACCACTACGCAACTCCAACTGCGGCTGCGGCCGTGAGTACCCACCCGCCGCTCGCCGTGACTGTCTGCCCCAGCCCACCCGGCGAGGCGACGCTGGACTTCCCGGGCCTGATCGGCCTGGCCGACGCGATCCGCACCACCATCACCGCCCATCCTGTGATCGCCCGGCACTTCAACCTCCCCGACCAAGTCCCGATCACCGTGGATCTGGCCCAGGCCCTGGCGGACCCGGCGCAGTTGCTCGACGACGGAACAGACACCGAGGCCCCTGCCGACGGCCTTCGCCTTCTTGTCTCCGTCGATCCGCCCAGCGCTACCATCCGACTCGTCATGGGGCCCGATTTCCTCGGGGCGTTCGCGGGTGACGGACGCGAAGGACACCGCGCCCTGGGCCACGCCCTCCACCACTGCGCCAGCCAGGTCCGCGAAGGGCGAGACGCAGAAAACGGCCCCGATACCGAACCCTTCACCGAGGTGTGGAACCAGGCCGACCCAGTCCTAGCCCTCAACGTCTTCGAGAACCCGTGGCCCGCTCAGACCCCCGAGTACGCCGTGCCGGACGGCGAACACGTTCAGATCCGCGCCCTGCGTTCCGCGGCAGCGGCCGTCCGGGAAGCCGGGGCCCCAGCCGGCCTGTGGCGCGGGCGCGACGCCGTGCGCCCGGCCGAGCAGATCCTTCACGCGCTGGAGGCGTTGCTCGACACGGAGATCCGCTCCTTCGAGCCCGCACTTACCACCGAACTGGCCCATCACCTCAACGCCGCCTGGTGCGCCCGGACACACCGCCACCACGAGTTGCTGTTCAATCTGGCCGCGCCCTGGGCCGACAACTGGGTAGGGGAGGCTCAGCGGCGTACATCCGACGACTCGGTGGCTACCTCCGCGCTGAACCTGCTCCTGCAGGAGGCACTGGCCACGCCGCCCCAAGGAGATCGCGCCGTCGACCTACTGGCCGTGGCCGACCTGATCGCCCTCGCCGAACTGATTCTGTACAGCGGGATCACAGCCGTCGCAGGAGCCCGCGGACTGCACGGCCTGGAACTCCAGGTACACGCCACCGGCGTCTTTCACATCGACCAGCCCGGCGCCGAGGACCCGACCGCCACCGCCACACACCTCGGACTGGACCAGAAAGCGTGGACTCGCGCGCGCCACCACCACTGGTTGGCCCAGAGTCGGCAGAGCACCCTTGCTGATCTGCCGGCCCCGCCTCACGCCGGGCCCCGGCCGCACAGGACGCCGGGGGCGTTCACCGCCCTCCGGCCGGCCCCTGGCTCTTCCCTCGCCCGCGCTGACCAGGAACTGTGCCGGGCGTGGGGCTTCGGATTCGACGCCCTCGGCGCAGTGCTCGGCACGGCAGTGGACTGGCCAACTGGTCCCGAGGGATACGGCATCACCACGCCCGATGAGCTGGCCCGCGAGGCGGCCGCCTGGTCAGGCGTGCCCATCTCGGAAACCCGTGCTGCGATCGACCCACTCGTCCTCGACCGCGGCAACGCCGCCGATGACCGCGAGCACCGGTACACGGAGGTCGAGCGGCGCCCACGGCTCACCACCCACCCGCTGATCTCCGCAGATCCGGGGCAACTGCTGCTTCTTCCGTGGGTGATCCACACCGCGCAGGAGGTTTACGCAGCCGCTTTCCAGGATGGACGCCTGCCACACCGAGACCTGCCCGCGCCAGTCCGCGGCGCCCTCGCCAAGCACCGCCAAGCCATAGAACAACAGCTGGAGAGGGACATCGCCGCCACCGCGAACCATCTCGGACTGCCCCACGTCGCCAACTTCAGAGAGAAGGACGCCGAGCGCGTCGGCCTGCCCACCACAGGAGGGGAGATCGATCTGCTCATTGCTGACCCTGCGACCGCCCGCCTCTGGGTCGTAGAGGCCAAGCACCCCCACCCCGGGCACGCGCCGCACGCAGTAATCCAGCACATCAAACGCTTCACCGACCCGAAGGACGGCTACCTGACGAAGGTCCGGCGCAAGGTGGACGCGGTCGCCTCCAACCCTCAGGCCGCTGCGCTCGCCTGCGCTGCTCCCACAGACGGCACCTGGCGCGTCGTGCCGTTGATCGTCACCCAGACCATCGACCCCACGGCATTCATCGCCGACCCGAAAGTAGCCTTCACCATCACCGACTACCTTGACCAGGTTCTGACCACTCCAGCAGACCCCGGGCCGGGATGGTGGACGCCACCCGATGAGTACACCGCCAGAAGTTGATCAGACTGAACCGCTGCCAGACTCGCCGCCCAATGCTCCTCGCCGTGAGGACTGATCAGCGGACCGACGGTCGGCGGACCCGACCTCGGACACAGAGTGCTTGCCTGCAACGTCATCGCCCAACACGGGGTGTCGGCGCGATTCACAGTGCGCGGAGGCGGCGGCGTGTGCGGGGCGGCTCGGGCAGCAGTCGCATGGCCATGATGGAACCGTCCTCGCGCAGCGAAACAGGTCCGTCCCAGTCGTCCTGGCGGCGGACAGCCCGCCACCTCGAACGCAGAGCGTGTGCGTCGCGCCGGTACTCCTCCACCCGCCCATCGCGCAGGTGATCGAAGAGGCTCGCCTCAAGACCAGAGAACGCCTCCACCCGCGTGCCGTTCAACCGGAAGACGTGATCCGTCCCGACAAAGGACATCCCGCCGATCTCGTGATCGATGTCCTGCACGATTCCCGTACCGGCATGCGTGAAGCCCTTGAAGTGTCGCTTGCCCTGCCGCTCCGTCAGGTACTGCGCCGTTGGCTCACCGCCGCCGGTGAACCCCATCAGTCCAGCTGCCCCTGCCTGCGCGAGGGCCCTGCGGAACCACGGGTACTGGTCCGGCATCATCTGGAAGCCGCTCACGCGTTGCTCGCCCTCGCAGTCAGTGCCCGGGACGCGGACGTCGGGGTAGATGTTCAGGTCCTGCAGTTCGCGATCTGCGTTCAGTGCGTCCGGTGGCATCGGCAGGGAGCCGTCACCGGGGGCATGCAGCACGTGCACGATGATGCCGCCCTGCCCGAGCAGCTCCCGTCGACGTCACCAGGGTCGGCGTCTGATCCCAGGGGCCGATGTGTACCGCCTCGACCTGCGCTGAGGCAGCGGCTAGCTGGGTGTTCGCGTAAGAGCCCTTCGCATGGGTCCCCTTGCACGCGAGAGGGACGACCTTCGACGGCTCGCCGGGCTTCCACGCCTCCAGGAGGAAGTCGGGACGCAACTTCACCCAGTCCCGTCGCTTGACGTCCTTGCCCGCCAGCGCCCAGCCCGCCTGCAAGGCGATGTCCGCGTCCACGACCGAGATCAAGTGGTCCGGGTACCGCTTCTTGAGCGCTCGCTCGGCGACGGCGAGCGCGAATCCGATGCCCAACTCGCCAGACTGAACAGTCCTGTAGTGGCGCCTGGGGTTCAACCCTTCTTCCGAAAGCGCCATATACCGACCAGGGCTGCCGTCCAGTGCCTGGCAGTACTTCAGACAACCCCAGTGCTCGGCCAGCCCGCGCCCGGCTCCCTGCCGGGACAGCACAGCGGCACGCCCCAGCGCGTGCAGCACGTCCCACGGAGTGAGCCTGAATGATGGACCGACCTCGGTGGCAGGCAACGCCCTCAACCCCGGCTTCCGCCGAAGCGGTTCGCGCCCGTCCTCCCGCCGTTCCTTGTCGTCCTTCGCAGTGGCATCGGCAACGGCTCCCGCCAACGCGCTGGTCGAGTCGATCTGCACACTCCAGGCCTCCACCAGTTCCTTGAGCACCTGTGCTGCTTCTGCCACGGCTTCTCCCCCTGCGTCGCATCGGTGGCGTAACGACAAGATCGAGAAGCTAGGTCGGATACGACGGGCGCACACAAGGGGACATACCCGCGCACAGTCCGAAAACGGACGCCAGAGCATCTGCCGTGCTGCTCGACGCGGCCAGGGCCTTGCCAGGAGCCGAACCCCGGTCGAAGGTTCGAATGGGGGCAACTGGTACTGCCGCGAATTGGCTGGGCCTCTGTGAGGGCTGCAGAGGGAGGGGCGGTCAATCTGCTGAGGCGGTCATCGAAGCAAGGAGCGGCTGAGGCCGCCGCCCCTGGACGCGAGTTGGAGGCAGGAGGGCAGGCGCTCAGGGCGCGGACGCCGCGCCGGCCTCGAAGGTAGATCCGTTCCGCAACGATGTCGTCGGAGTGTCGATGTGTGAGAACGCGGTTCCGAACACGGTGACCATGACTTCCTCCACGGCGAGGGGGGGGTGGGCGTAGGTGTCCCAGGTTTCGGAGAATTTGGCGTGCCGGGAGAGTGCTTGCACGGTTTTCGGGTCGTGCTTGCCGGACCCGCCGAGCGTGGTGGTGTAGAAGTGCTTGAGGTCGTGGAAACGGGTTCTGTCCGGAAGCCCGGCTTGCTTCACCGTCCTTCGCCATTTCTGATGGAAGTCGCTGATCAGTACGGGTCGGCCATAACGGTTCGTGACGATCAGGTCCTCGTCCGGTGGCTCGACGTAGCCGCGTGCCCGACGGCGGCGCTCGGCGCCTGGTGAGACGGGTTCCGGCTCAGAGAACCGTGACACGTGGTGTAGCAGCCGCTCGATCAAGAAGTGATCCACTGGCAAGGTGGCGTAGCTGGCCTTGGTCTTGAGGCGTACGGCCTTACCGCGCTGCCGTTGTTCTTCGATGTGCAGCAGGTCGTGTTTCCAGGCGACCTGGCTTCGCTTCAGTCCGAAGGCCTCGCCCTGGCGTAGTCCGGCGCAGGCTCCGAGCCAGATCAGGACCTCGTAGCGCGGCGCGACCTTCCGCATTGTCGCCGCTGCCGCGGCGACCTGCCCAGGAGACAGCGCGACCTTGACGCGTGGTGTGACGTCCGGGAGGTCGATCCTCGCCACGATGTTGGCAGGGAGCGAGACGTCCTCGTCCAGCATGTAGTGCACGAGGATGCGCCAGGTCTTGAAGATCTGGACGACGGTGCAGGCAGAGTCGAGGCCTTCCTTGTTGAGGAGGTAGTCGACGAAGGCCATGGAATCGCGGCGGCGCAGGCTGCTTGCGGTTCGGTGGCCGGCGAACGGCAGGATGTGGCTCCGGAGATGGCTTTCGTAGGTGTCGCAGGTATTGATGTTCTTCTTCCGCTTGCGTCTCCTTTCCATCATCTCGGTTGCGAAGTATTCAACCGGAAGGCTGCCCGGATTACTGTCGCGCGCCGTCTGCCTTTCGGTCTCTGTGAGCACGTTGTCTAGGAAGTCGCGGGCTTCCTGCCAGATGGCAAAAGCCGGCCGTTTCTCTTTTCCTGAGCAGTCGGTGTACCGGGCCTGCCAGCGATGGCCTCGGCCGTGGTCCGAAGACGGGTACAGAGGTTGCTGTGGCGTGCCGCACCGGCACGGGGTGTCACCGCGTTCTGGTTTTGGATATCTCTTGTGCCAGCGATCGAACGGCTCGATTGGCTTGCTCATGTGCCTCGCCCACGAAACTGAGCTGCATGCTGGACCTGTCGCCGACCTTTTGCACTGGGTAGGCGGTGGGCGCGACGACGTTGTTGCTGCCCGCCACGGCGATGCTGTCCGTTACGACGAGTAGTTATGCACAGCTGTTCATGGTGCACGCAAAGGTGTGACGGTCGAGTCGCCGTGTGCCAGCACGTGAACCGTCACCGGACCCGCGACTCCTGTCCCTGGGTATGCAAATCCGTCGTCTCAGAGAGGAACGGGGATACAGCCTGGAAGAACTCGCAGAGCTCAGCGGGCTGAGCTTTCGCGGCCTCATCTATATCGAGCACGGGCAGCGCAGCCCCAGCGTGCTGACGCTTCTGGATATCGCAGCAGGACTCGGTGTGGAACCGGGCGAGCTCGTCAACCATGTAGCGCGCGAGGTGCCAGGCAAACGGGACTCACCATAGTTCGCAGGCGGTCAATAGGGGATCGGTGTTTCCTGCCAGCACGCGACGCCCGTTTGGGCTTTGCTGCTCGCGGGCAGGGTTTTCAGGCCGAATGACCGCGGGCGTCAGGGGGGATTAGCCGGCGGGCCTGTGGTCACGAGGGGCCCGCGCGTTCGATGCTCGCGGTTCGCGTACGGGCGGGTTGCCCTCAAGGTCTTGGCGGAGGGGCGGACCGCTGTCCGAACTTCGCTCGCCAGTGCTGGCCGAGGTGGTAACAAGGTGGACTCACCTGCCTTCTGGTGAGTTGCTGCTCACCGAGGGCGGCAGCTGCTCCGTGCCATGGGTTAGCCGCAAGTGGCGAGGCTGAAGTGCACCGGAGGACATTCATGTCCGGAAATGATTGTGCATGAGCCCCGTCACATTGCCCAGTGTGCAGCCGCCAGGGATCCTAAAAGGCTTGCCAGAGTGGCAGGCGTTTGGGGGATGTGATGGCCCGCCCGGCAGTACGTGATGGCAGCGATCCCAAAGCCGTCCGTGACACTCGCGTCTTGATCGACTGTCTGCAGGAGCTGGTGCGGGGCGCCGTCTCCAAGACCATCCGTGATTGTGCCAAGTACCCGGAAACGGTGTGGCTCGCGGACGCTCCCGATGGGACCGTGCGCCGTGCTGTGGACGCCGACCCTCGCATCATGGTGGTCAAGCACCGTCCACCCCAAGAAGCACCGCGGCTGCCGGCGATCTTGCACGGCAGAGTGTCCGCCGAGGCCGCCGCCACCGCTGGACCGCAACCTCCTGGCCTGATCGACAACACACCGAATGACCGTCAAATAGCCGACGACCAGGCAAGCGTGGAGGAGAACCAACTGGCTCTGGAGAGCGGCAGCTCCGAAGAACGCAAGGCGTACGAGACGTGGGCCGGCAAGTGGATGCGATGGTCACAGGAAGAGCTGGCGGCCGAGCCGCAACGGCGACTGCACCAGCAGCTGTACCGGATGGCCAAGAAGATCGAGCAGGACAGCGACACCTTCGAAGTAGTCCTGGCCGTAGGTCTCTTGCAACTCGGAGCCGCTCGTCCCTCGGCCCGGGTCCGCCGGCACATCGTGACAACACCGGTGACCCTCACCGTTGAACCGGCATCGATCAACGTGACCGTTTCTCTGGTGCAGGAGCACCCCGGACGACTGGAAGACACCGACTTCCTCAGCGAGTCCGACGGCTACACGTCGGAGCTGCTGGGGGTCGTACGCTCCGCTGTCGAGGACGTCCCCTTCCACCCGCTGTCGGACCGGGCGGCACAGGCCGTGCGCTCGTGGGCGCAGCGGGCTTTCGGAGTCGACCGCGTGCTCCCGTTCGACCCCACCGGCCAGCACCCCGACGACCTCACCGCTGAACCCCAGGCGCGGTCACTGCATCTTGCGCCCGCACTCATCCTGCGCGAACACAGCCAGCGCTCCGTCCTTGGCTTCTACGAGAGCATCGCCTGGGCGCTGAAACGTCCCGGAGCACAAGCCCCTCTGGGACTGGCGCAACTGCTGTATGACCTTGAACCGGAGCACCGGACGGCCTGGGGGAGCAGGAATGGCTCCGTGCCGCCGGCACTGGGACCGGATCCGCTGTTCCCGATGGTCACCAACGCTGCCCAGCGCGATGTCCTGGACCGGCTGCAGCGCGACACCAGTGTCGTGGTCCAGGGCCCGCCGGGCACCGGAAAGACACACACCATCAGCAATCTGATCGCCGCACTCCTCGCGGACGGCAAGAGAGTCCTGGTCACCAGCGCGAAGAGCCAGGCTCTGAACGTGCTGCGCGACCAGCTGCCGTCCCAGCTGCGCAGCATGTGCGTGATCCAAGGCGATCAGTGGCAGGGCGGGAACTCCGATCTGAGCCAGTCGCTGGGAGCCCTGGCGCACCTGAACGCGACAACAAACCTCGATCGGCTCCAACAGCGCATAGACGACCAGCAGACGCAGCGGCACCAGCTCATGGCGGAGCAGGCCAAGCTCCAAGACCGCCTGCGTCAGGTCCGTGAAGTCGAGTGGTACGAGCACCCCGAGATCGCGCCGGGCTACCGAGGGCGGCTCGACGACATCGTGCAAGCTGTGGAACACGGCGCATTCGAATATCAGTGGCTGCCGCCCCTTGATGTCCAGGCCCCACAGGTCCCGCCCCTGACCACGGACGAAGCTGAGCGACTGTGGCTGCTCGTCACCCAGCACGGTCCCGGAATCCTCGACGCCCGCATCCAGTACTGCCCGGACCCTGCCACGCTGCCCGACCCGACGGACGTTTCCCGCCGCATCACGGAACTTCAAGGAGCCGAGGAAGCCGTCGGCCGCGAGCCGGTCACACCGCTGGCGCAGGAACTGGCGGACCACGGTGACGCCCGGCTCATTGTGCTGCAAGCGCTCCTCGACCGAGCCCAGCAGGCCCTGCAGAGGGTAGGGCTGTCCGCGGACCCCACCTCCTGGCAGGCGGATACCTGGTCCACGCGCGCGCTGCAGGACGGCATCGCCCAGCGATGGCAGCAACTGTGGGACAGCATCCGAAACGCCTCACAGCGCGCACAGCAGACCCACGACGAGATAGCCGCTGCATCCTTCCCGGAAGTAGAGATCCCCCGCCTCTCCGAAAGCGAGGAGAAGGAGCTCCTGATCGCGGGCCGCAATCTGGAGCAACACGTCCTGCGAACCGGCAGACTGAACACGCGATGGCCCCGGCCGGCCGTCGTCAAGCAAGCCCGATTCCTCCTCGAACAGTGCCGGGTGGAAGGCATGGCGCCAGCCGGCCGAGAGCACATCACCGCGGTCGTACGGCAACTGGAGATGCGCGCCCACGCCCGCACCCTGCGCGGCCGGTGGACCGGCGTAGGATCGGCCGTCGGACAGGACACCACCGAACTGATGACGTCCGAGCTCCTGGACAGGGCCGCCACCCTGCAAGCCATCGACACCTGCGTGGAGGTCATCCGCCAGGTCCACGCAACCCTGCTGGCCGACGGAATCCAGACACCGGTCACCACCGCCGAGCAGTGGCGTGACATCCGCCAGGCCACGGCCCAGGCCCGTCAACTCCTGCACATCAGGACCGCAACACAACGCTTCGAAGAGCTCCTCAAGAGCCTTCCGCCGCCCCACCCGCATGGCGTGGAGGAGCTGCAGCGCGCGGCGGATGCCGTAGCGGCCCGTGATGCGCAGGCCTACGCGCAGGCGGTGGACGCACTGACTGCGGCATACCAGCGTGAGGCAGACCGGCGCGAGACCGGGAAACTCTTCGAGTGCCTTGCCGAGGCCCACCCCGAACTCGCCAAGGACCTCGCCGGCGACCCCCTCGCCCCGCACTGGCGCTCCCGGTTCGCCGCGCTGCCCCAGGCCTGGGCATGGCGGCAGGCGCAGGACTTCCTCGACACCCACCTGCTCCCAGGACGCGAAGATCAGCTCGAAGGCGAACTGACCCAGATCCAAACCCGGCTGCACGACCTGGTGGAACAGCTGGTCTGCGACCGCGCAGCACTCCATTGCGTCAGCCGCATGACCACCAAGCACAAACAGGCCCTGGCTGCATACGCCAGCGCCGTGGCCAACGCAGGCCAGGGAACCACCGAGTACGGCAGACGCCACCAGCGTCACGCGCGCTCAGCCATGCAGACAGCGCAAGGAGCGGTACCGGCGTGGATCATGCCGCTGAACCAGGTAGCGGAAACGATCAGCCCAGAGCCGGACTCCTTCGATGTCGTCATCGTCGATGAAGCAAGCCAAGTGGGCCTGGACGGCCTGCTGTTGCTCTGGCTCGCACCCCGCATCATCGTCGTCGGCGACGACCGGCAGTGCGCCCCGTTCTACAGCGGCAGCAAGCATGACCGGATCACCCAGATCTTCGACGAGCGCATGGCCGGCCTCGAACCCTGGCAGCGCGAAGGCTTCGACCCCAAGTCCAACCTGTACGAACTGCTGCAGTCCCGTTTCACCGAAGTGATCCGTCTCACCGAGCACTTCCGGTGCATGCCGGAGATCATCAAATGGTCCTCCATGCAGTTCTATCCCGACAACCAGCTGGTCCTGCTGCGCCAGCACGGCTCCGATCGCCTCCCGCCGCTGAAGGTCGTCCATGTGCCCGAAGGGCACTGCGAAGGACGCCGGGACAAACTCATCAACCGGCCCGAGGCAGAGGCCGTCGTCAACGAACTGCACCGCCTCACCCAGGACCCTGCCTACGCCGACCGCAGCATCGGCGTGATCATCCTGCGCCACGGCGACCAGACCCGCCTGGTCCAGGACCTCGTCGACCAGCGCATCGATGTGTCGGCCCGCGAACGCCACAGCATCCAGGTCGGCACACCCGAACAGTTCCAGGGAGACCAGCGCGACGTCATCCTCCTGTCGATGGTCGTCGACGGAGCCAACGTCATCGCCGCGACCGGCCGGAACCACGAACGACGCTTCAACGTGGCCGCCAGCCGGGCCCGCGACCAGATGTGGCTCTTCCATTCCCTGACCATCGACCAGCTCAGCAGCAAAGACCTGCGCCGCTCCCTGCTCACCTACATGGTGAGCCCGCCCCCGCCCTACACACACCCCCACCAGCCCGCCCACGTCAGCGCAGACCGACACTGCGAGCCCTTCGACTCGCTCTTCGAGCAGCGCGTCTTCCTGCGCATCAAGGAACGCGGCTACGACGTAGTACCCCAGTGGGAAGTCAACGGAAAACGCATCGACCTCGTCGTCACCGGAGGCCACGGACGCCTCGCAGTGGAGTGCGACGGAAGCCCTCACCACTCCACCCCGAAACAGATCCACGACGACGCCGAGCGCGAGCGGGAGCTTCGCCGCGCCGGCTGGACGTTCTGGCGTATACGCAGCAGCGCCTTCGCCCTCTCACCCGACGAGGCCTTGGAACCTCTGTGGGAACGCCTGACCGAGCTGGGCATCCATCCCCGCACGGTCCGCGAGCCATCCATCGATGACGCGCTGACCGACATGCCCTGGACTCCGGTCGGCCTGGCCGAGGCCGAACCCGACGAAGACGCGGACCCCTACGACGGCGAGCCGGACGAAGACAGCGAGGGACACTGACATGGACAACTACGACGACAGCACCCTCGAAGAACTGGCCGCCATGGTCTGCGGTGACGAGCCGGGTATGAAACGCCGAGCGGGCTGGGAACTGGCTCCATTCCTCCGCCGGGCCGGCTGGGAAGACGTCCCCGACCACGACGGCAGCCCGCGCCACCGCTGGGTCCACACCATCCTGTGCGAACGGCAGGAAGACCAGGCAGGAGACACCGAGCGCGTCATCCTGCGCCTGGCCGACCGACGGGAATACCAACAACAACCCGCCGACTACGACGCCGTCATCCAACGCCTCCAGGAAGTCCTCGCCCTCGAAGGCCGCCGCATCGACTACCACAAAGGGCAGCCGTTCCTCATCGAGTACGACCCCGACGAACCCCCTCGCCCCCAGCGGGTAGAGCTGAAGGTGGCCATCACCGACATCGTCTCCGATTCCGACCTGGCCCGCGCCGTTCAGCTACGCCTCGACGAAGCCCGCATCTGCCAAGAACACGGCGCCTACACCTCCGCCGTCATCATGCTCGGGAGCCTCCTCGAAGGCGTCCTCGTCCACGCCGCCGACGTCAGAAACGCAACCGTGCCGCTGACCCGCCCCGCCCGCGACACCCGACTTCAGGACCTCATTCAGCACGCCCACACCAACCAGTGGATCGACCAAGACGCAAAAATGGCCTCAGACCTGCTACGCACCTACCGCAACCTGGTCCACCCCCTCGCGGAGAAACGAGCCAAACACAGCGCAGACTTCGACACAGCCGACCTCTGCTGGTCCACAGTCAACGCTGTGCTCAACGACCTGGCGGCAAGCAACCCTCAATAGGCGTCGGTAACGACGTTAACGAGTTTGACAGGAATGTGGCAGCCCCTTTCTTACCCGTTAACGTCGCGTTGCTGTAGCTTGCACCATCGACAGCGACCGCAGACTGAACGCAAATCTCTCATGGAAGCCGTCAACAGCCCCGGCGTGGACATAACCAAATTTACTGCCAAAGGCGGAAGGTGGCTTTGCGGCGAGCACCTTCGAACCGGAAAGATCCGGGGCGTACTGAGATTCTCCGGGGCGGCGCACACAATGGAGAAGCGTCTGAGTCATTCAACTGTAGATGTTTCCCCGAGCTCAACTGACGGTCCCTCTGTTGCAGCCTGCTCGGGAATCTCAATCGGGGGCGATTCCAGAGAGACCGTTCCGAAGAATGCCTCGAAGATGAGGTCGAACTCGCAACCAGCGGAGTCTTTAAAGACAGGCAGGCCGCGGATGGCTTCGGCAGTGGTATACCGCTCGCAGAACGTGCGAGCACGGTCGTTCTTGTTGTTCGATTCGTTCGTCTGCAAGTCCGGATAGTAGGCCTCGATGGCCCCGCGCTCCCACACGTAGATGTTCTCTTCGCGGAGCATTCGCAGCAGGTCCAGCTTCATCTTCTCTAGCTCAGGGTCACTGGCTTCCTCCAGGATCCTGCGCGCCGCGCCTGAAGCGGATCGGGCGAAGAAGGCGTCTACAGCGGCGTTCAACTCGTCGAACCCGCACAGTCCCTGGGCGTGCTCCTCCTGCTTGATCTTGGCCTGCCGCCACAGTTCCCGTGCGCTGCCGCTGGTACGGATTCCCTTGAGGGTCCTGCTGGAAACCTCATCCGATTCTTCCTCCTCCACCAACTCCGTGACCCGGCACACGAGCCGATCACGCAGTTCACGGCACTTTTCACTGGCGCCCAGCTTGTCGAAGCCGTCAAGCACGGCATCCAGGTCAGCGATGACTGCGACTCGCATCTCGAAACGCTGGAAGAACTTGCGGTACCGCTCGATGCTTCCTTTTCCCTCTACCTTGGCGATCGCGGCTCCGCGCTTCTCGAAATCCCACTGGGGGCTGAGAGTGCGCGCGATATGGGGAATGAGAGTTCGGTCGCTGGGGCCCTCCACGAGCAGAACGGAGTTGGCGAAGAAGGCGGCCTCGTTGTTCTCGTACGTGATGATCTCGAACTGGTCCCGGGCGTTCATGTCGGACAGGTCAATCACGCAGGTCCGGCTGGCCGGCGGATCCAGAGTGTGGTCCTTGACGACCTTCACGAAGGTACCGGTTGCCCCGGGGGCACAGAACGCAGACGAGTGAGTACTGACCAGGACGTCGTTGTAGTGAGAGAAGATCGTCAGGGCTTCAAAGAGTTTGCGCTGCGCCTGCGGATGGAGGAAGACCTCCGGCTCTTCGAACAAGAGCAGACAGGGCTGCTGGGCACTGTCGGGCTGCGAAGGCCGTGCAGTCTTGAGGTCCACGTACGTACGCAGGATCGCGAACGCCACCGACCTGCGCAGACCGTCTCCCTTGGTCTTGAAGGGGCCACTGACGCCGTCGTTGATGGCGATCTGGGCCTCCTCCAACAAACTGCGAAGTCGGGGTGGGGGAATCTCCAGACGCACACTCGCACGAGGGAAGGACTCTTGGAGGTTCTGCTGGATCAACGTCTCGATCTGGCGCACCTCCGGCAGCCGCCGGTCCGACTCGCTGCCGTCCTCCTCCTCCACCACATTGAGTTGGTTCCGCAGTTGATCGAAAGAGGCTTCCAGCTCAGGGAGTTGATGCTCGATGTCTTCGAATAGAAGGGACAGGAGCCGACCGAACGTTGCTGATGACGTGGTCTTGAGATCGTCGTTCAGCTCTTTCACGGCCGGGATGTAGATTGGCTCCGGCAGCAACGGAGCCACCGATTTATCCAGGCCGGTCATCAGAGGATCGTCGCCCGTGCTGTAGGCGCCTTCCGGAAGAGCGGCGACGAGTTCAGCCCACTCTCGTCTCACGGCCACACGCGTGATCTTGCCGGACAGCTTGTCGAAGATCTCTGGGTAGACACCTCGAACGTTCGCCTCCAGCTCCTCAGTGGAGATCTTGGGGCGGAGTACCTCCTCAAGAGCTGGTTTCCGCAAGCGAGCATCGCTGGGCACCTTCTTGACCACCCACATGGAGCCCTTGCCCGGACTGGCGTACGTCCGGGCCAAGGTGAGGCGGCCGTCGCTCACCTCTGGCTCAATACGTGAGCGGTGACTGTCTTCCAGGCGCTGAAGGTCAGCCTCGTGGATTTCGGAGAAGCTGAGCTGGATGCGGACGGGGCGGGCGGGATTGAGGAAATCGGCCTCCGTGACGGCGGCTGAGCGCAAGAAGATGTTCAAGGCCTGGAACACAGACGACTTCCCCGCGTTGTTCTCGCCGATCAGACAACCAAAGCGGGAGAGGCGGATGTCAACCTGGCTGAGCCCGCGGAAGTTATCGATCTTGATGTGTGCGAGGCGCATGGTGCTCCAGAAGACTGTCGGGCCGAACCGACATCGTAGAGGCCCGTGTCGCCTCGACGTGGAAGTTCGAACACCACGGAAGCAAGGCCCCTTCCATGAGTTGACGCAGCACAGGGTGCAAGGGTCCTCGAACGGGGGCAGGAAGTGGGAGGCGTTTACGTATCGACTCGATGGGGTGCATCGGACCTGCCTACTGAGTGAGCGTTTTCAGCTCGGCCACCGATCGGGTGACGCCGACAGGGTGCGCAACGCACGAGGCTCCCGCGCCGTTGGGGGAGGTGTTCGAAGTCTCAACCCACAGGCGCAGGAGCCGCGTTGGTTCCGTATTCTGCCGCACTCGACCTACCTCATGCCCTGGTCGAGTGGGCAACCATGCTCATCGTCACCCGCGAGGGTGGCCGACGGTGCAAACTCCCGCCGCACCAGCGTGCGCTGGTCGGCCTGGTGTACCTGCGACGCCACGACACCCTCGCGCAACTCGCGGCAGGCTTCGGCATCTCCGTCGGCACCGCCCATGCCTACACCGCAGCCGTCATCGCCCTGCTCGCCGACCGCGCACCCGGGCTCCTGCGAAACCTGCGCGAAGCCGACCCCGACTACGTCCTGCTGGACGGCACCCTCGCGGAGTGCGACCGGGTCGGCGACAGCCGGGCCGACTTCTCCCAAAAACACCGACGCCACGGCGTGAACGTGCAGGTGGTGACCGATCCAGCAGGACGACTGCTGTGGATCTCACCCGCACTGCCCGGCCGCGCGCACGACCTGACCGCGGCCCGCACCCACCGGATCCTCCGGATCTGCGAACGCCAAGGCATTCCGATCCTCGCCGACCGCGCATACATCGGAGCCGGCCCGTGGGTGACGACACCCCTCAGACGCCTGCCCGGCCGCGACCTCACACCAACCCAGGAAACCGTCAACCGCGCGCTGTCGGCGGCACGCGCGGCGGTCGAGCGCGGCGTCGCACGACTGAAGTCCTGGCGGATCTTCCGCAAAGCCCGCTGCAGTCCCAACCGCATGTCGTCAATCGCAGCCGCCATCCTCACCCTGGAGCGGCACCGCTGAAAAGGCTCAGTGATAGAGATGGTCTGAGGCAATGTCGCGGTCCCGCACCGATCCGGTAATCGGACCAGCGTGATCAGTGCTCGGGATCCCTGTCATCCTGTGGTGAGGCGGGGTCTGGCAGTGATGAAGTGGAACCAGTTCGCCGATACGGACGGACTGCCGCACGCTCAGATGGATCAGCGGTCGGGGTCACGACCTCAGTGTCGATCACGCCCCACGGTCTGACCGTGATCGCTAATCTGCCCATGGTCCGTCTATCGGATCGGCTACCCTACGTGCTGCGAGTGGCTGGGGGAGGTGACGGGATCAACCTGCAGTGCCAACTTCCCCTGTACAAATACTCATCCCTGAAATGCGCAGCGGAGTTCCACCTCGTCTGGGTAACGCCGCAGCTGGAACCCCCACCTAAAGTCAGGGCACAACCAGGACGATTCAATGATTGACGAGCAGCTTGGACTGGATACGGCAGCGGCCGAGCAGACTGTCGTTTCTGTATTCAGGCAGATTGTTGCTGTCCTTGCGAGCCGGTCCAACGCGGCGATCGATGACGTTGCCCTGTTCAACCTGGCGAACACGTTGTTCGCTGCGTTTGCCAGGGCGGGGGAGGACGGCCTCACAACAGAGCAGATCAAGGCGGCCTGCGCCGCCTTCCCGGACGAGCTAGTCAAGGACCGCCTGAGCGTGCTGAAAGGGCTCGGCGCGATCCAGCCTGCCTTTGACAAGCCCTACCAACGTGAGTACCGGGCCTCCTTCACCAGCTACGTCTCCATGCTGTTCGTCCAGCGGATGTTGGCCCGCGGAGGTCAGTCGGAACTGCACCAGCTTCTGACGATGGAGAAGATCAGGCTGGAAGGCGGGGAGAGCACAACCGAGGAAGCCCTTGAGGTAGTGGTCGGTATCACCACCGCACTTCGACTGCTCGTCGCCGAACTCGTAGCGCTGACCGTCAGCGGCACGGTGGAAAACCTGCGGGAGCGCGCGCCACTGCTATGGAACGCCAAGTCGCTGATCGACCAGGCGTCCGCAGTGCACGAGATCCTGTTGCAGTTCTGGCCCGCACTCAGCCGTAAATGCGGCGAACTGCGCTCGGCGATCGCCGCCTACGAAGATGCCTCGACGAACGCCTCGGCTCGCCTCATGGCAGCAGCGGGAACTTCCCGGGCGTTGAATCTCCTACCCCCCGAGATGTGGAAGCGCTTCGCGAACCGCGCATCGGTGGACGAGCTCGCGGCGGTCCTGGCCGATCAGGTATTCGACGCGCCATCCCCATGGCACGACGTCGCTGACCTCGCGGAGGCCGTGGCCCGCACGCCACAGACAACTACCAACCGCCCGACACCACCGCGGTCCCCAGTTCCCGATAACAAAGAACAGCCCTACCAGGAATGGAAGGACGCCGAGGCCGAACGGCTGGCGGCAATCGCCGAGGAAGCGCTCAGCGGCGAGGACTCTGTGGCAGTCGAACACCTTCTGTCGGACATCGGCTGGGTAACAGCACGCCGCCTACTGTCCGACCTGACCGCCGCGAGCAACAACGACCGACTCCCCTACCGACTGACCTGGACCGGCCCGGTCCAGGTACGGGCAGGCAGTGTCCCCTCCTGGCTCACCTGGGGCGTGTTCGAACGAGTACGGAGACCCGCGTGAGTGATCCGGACGAGGCACTGTGGTGGGCGAGGGTGCGGGCCGAAGGCCCGCTGCGCATGCCGGCAGCCACAAGAACACCGGCAGGCATGCTGCGCGTAGTGGAGCAGGATGGTGAGATCTTCTGGCTGGTGCCCCGCCCACCCGACGACGTCACGCCAGCCGTGCTCCGCGAACTGCAGATGCCCTTGCTCTCCGTGAGACACCCCAACGAGACCAACCGGGTCCTTGCCGCAGCGCTGCGTTGCTGCTGGACCGATGTTCAGGCAAGCCCCTGGCCAGGCCAGTCGGCAACGATGCACGAGGTACTGGACGTCGTGGACCAGCTCATCCCCGGACGCGAAAGAGAAATTCTGCACCGCTTCGCAATGGGAGCATTCCGCCGCCTGCACACCAGTCGGTGGTTGTACATCGATGGCCAGGCGCAGACAGTCCGTCTTGGCCCCTGGACAGCCACCTGGCCCGACCAGGACATCTCCCTACTGCGGGACCTATGGCGTGAAATACCGCCCCCTCGACCTCCCGGGCAGGCGCACCGATGAGCGGCCTCTTCGACGACATGCTCCAGCCGCTCGGCGATAAACAGCGCGACGCGCTGGTCTCAGCCTGGGCCGCCCTTGAGTACGGCAGCGAGCCTGCAAGCGAAGCGGCGCTTCCCGCCCTCCGAGACGCGGCACTGCGTCACCAGCTTGACCAGATGCTGCACATGACCGGCCGCACGCTGGTCCCCGCAGGCGCCAACCTCTGGACATCGGGATACCGGGACGATATCGCTGCAGAACTCGTCGCGAATGGCTGGGGGATACTGCCGCCGCTGGAAAGAGCCGCGCTGATCCTGGTACTGATCCACTCAGTTGCGATCCCCCGGGCAGAAGGACGCCTGAGTGGGGACAACTGGCAGTCGAACCACCCCACGACACCGACCCAGCTGCGGAAACTCTCGCAGATCCACGGGCAACTGCGCCTGTCTGAGGCCCTGCAACGACTGCGCGCAGCAGGCCTGGTCCGCACGGCGCGCGTACCAGACCACGAGACAGCAGGATCCTCCTACATTCCCGGGCCCGCACTACGCCGACTCACACCAGCCGCGCGCCAACGACTCCAGGAAAACCTGATCCTGGCCGTGGGCCCGGATACTGCTCTCGCTACCGCGATCACGGTCCGCCGGAACCTCGGCAACCCCCAGAAATGACGAATTCTTCAAGGAACGGTGCATGGACAAAAAAGAGCCGCCGAAAGACATTGTCGGCGACCGTGTCCTGGTCGGCCTCCAGAGCGTGCGAATCTCCAGGCTCTCCACCCACCCCATCCCGCTGGCAGCCGGCACCCTCATCGCCGTGGCAGGACAAGGGCCGAAAGACTCCAACGGAGCAGGGAAGTCGTCACTCCTGGCCCAGATCAGCTTGCTGCATGCCGACGAACAGTGGCGATTCAGCTCCGGCGCACCCGCCGCAGTCGACCTGCTGTTCAACTCCGAAGACGCCGGCGGCGAGGAGCACTGGGGCAACGCCGACTACGGATACCTCATCGGCGTGTTTGCACCCCCTATGGGCGCCCTCGCCCAGTTGCAGGCCGGCGCCCTGACCGTGTGGATCCGGATCGACAGAAACAGCCAAAAAGGCAGCCCCCGGCTGAAACTGCGCTGGCAGGAAGGACTGCTTCTACCCGCTGGAGACAGCGAAGCCGAACGGGAACAGTCCGCGGACTCGGTGTGGCACGCCTTGCCTCCACAGGCCGGACGATACGACGTGGCGGCCCGCGACCTTCCGTACACGCTCTACGGGGACCACGTGCGCTGCGTGTCGTTCCTGTCGACATCGGTACGGGCCAGTGCCGCCCCCAACCTCCTCGCCCAGCCACTCAACGAGATCTCCGAGCGGCGGATCTTCGAGGCAATCGCCGTACTCACCGGCATTGAGCACGAACTACAGCAGGAACGCCAGGCACGCCGCAACGAGTACGACCGCCTCCAAAAGGCCAGCAAAGCCGAGTCCGACCTCGCCACATGGGAAGAGCAGACTCAGATCACCGAAGAGGGCATCGAGGCCCGCGACCAGGCGCGCAAGGACGTTATCGACGCCGCTGACCGCTGGCGGTCACATACAGCACAGATGCTGTACAACGCCCTCCAACGCGATGCCGACATCCAATCCGAGATAGCCGGGGCCGACGCCGAGATCGAACAGGACAAGCGCACAGCGCACGAGCTAGCCAGGCGAGCGAAGGAACTGGCCGACGACGAGGCATTCACGAAAAGACAGAAGGCCGCGCAGAGCACATTCACAAAGCTCGACGACGCCGACCGCGACCTGGGCGAGCAGGTGGCAACTCTGCAACAGCAGATCGAAGAAGCCGACGGCTGGTGGCGTGAGGCAAAACTCAATGCCCGTGACGCCGACGGCCGCGACGAACCAACCGCCCAACGAGAGCGTGCCGACGCGGGCGCCGAGTTGGACAAGAGGGTCAAGGCAGTCGGAGTGGCGGAGAAGGCACTATCCGATGCCGAGGAAGGCTTGGAGGACGCGGAAAGCGGCAAAGACCTGGCAAGACAGCAGATCGACCTCCTCGCAACCGAGAGAATCGAGGCCATCTGTCTCCTTGACGCCGTTGCCCTCACTGATCAGCAGAGGCCAAAGTGGGAGCCGGCCCTGTGGCCGTACCGTGCAGCCGCCGTCGTGGACCACCACCACCTCAAGATGGCCAGTGACCTCCTCGCGGACCTGCCCGGCTCGATCTTGATCGCGGCCAATCTGACCGCAGCCGCAAGGAACGCTGACCTCCCGTGCAACACCAACTCGGACTACGACCTGAGCGGTTTCCTCGCGTCGCTGGACTCGCGAGTCACAGCCCACGCCAACCCTGATCGTGTCTACGATGATGCGGGCATCGTGACGATCGGCGGTTTTCCCCGGCCCGTGACCGACCGCGCTGCCCGCATCGCCGCTGCACGAGACCGCGTCCGTCAGGAATTCGACAGTCACCGGGAAGCCGTGCGGATGCAGAAGGCCGCCGAGCAGCAAGTCGCCGGTGCTGAGCGAAGACTGAACGGCGTAAGAGCCGCAGCCGAAGCCGTTGAGTTGCAGAGAAAGATCAGCACTCTGCAGGCGGAAGACCAGGCCGCCCGAGACGAGCGCGCGAAACTGGCCCCTGACCTCACTGCCGCAGCTGCCGAACGGGACGAGGTGCTCCGTCTGGAGGGGCGCCGCGAAAACGAAATCAAGTCTCTGCGCGCACAGAAGGCTGCCCTCGACGAAACCACCAGAGAGAGGCAAGAAAAACGGGGAAGTCTCGAAAAGGAGCAAGTACAGCTGGACCTCGCCGGACTGAGAGCCCGCTGGAACGGTACGGACGAGTCCGCCCGAGACTACCTGCTAGCCCTGCCAGAAACCCAGCAAGCCTGGACGCCTGAAGACTGGTGGGAAGAAGCCAAGACTCTGATCAACACCGCGATATCCAACTGCTTCCCTCCAGCCGCCTCTCACACCAGACCGAAAGAAGTCACCAGCCTGCTGGCCGAGTTCAGCCAGCGCGGCCCAGACAGCAGCACAAAGGCACAAGCGGCCTTCCCCGCGTTGCGCCACGCGCTGCACGTCTACCTGCGCCAGCACGAAGACACCGACCAGTATGAGCGCCAACAGATCGCCCATCAGCGCAAGGAGCGCCACGAGAGCCTGGACGCCGCGCGCATCGGCCACGGGGAAGCCGTCCAGGCCAGCCGAGCTCACCGAGGCGCGCTCACCTCTGCCATCAAGCAGAAGCTGGAAGACGTCAAAGCCGCGTTCGACCGGCTCGATATGGCCCACGGCGGATACGGAGCCTCACTCCAATACGACGAACCTCTCCCTCCAGCCCACCCCACCGAGAACTGGGAATGGAAAGTCACGCCGACGTGGCGGCGCGCCCGCAGACGCCATCACATCCCCTACAACCGGCGGGCCAACACCGCACAGATCGATGATCGGGCGATCAAACTCGTGTGCGCCGCTGCAGCGGCGAGCGGCACCGGTCGGCCCCTTGTCCTCGTTCTCGACGAACTCGGCCGCAATCTCGGCAAGCAGCACCGCCGCGAGGCGGTCGCCCTGCTCGGCCAGATCGGCAGGGAGAGCGGCATCACCGTCGTCGGGGCACTGCAAGACGACATGGAGTCCTACGCCATCGACGCCTGCGGCGAATACATCAAGCTACGCCGCAGCTCAGACTCCAGCCCGTACAACGAGCAACCCGTCGTCGTCGGCTACGACGAGCACGCCCCACGTGTCGAACTGCTCCGGGCCTGGCTGACCGGCAACGAGTACCGGGATGCGGTATGACCGCCCGCTCCCGCCCGCGTGGCTTCGCGATGCGTCACCTCAGCGTCTATCCCGGCCTCACCACATACGCAGTTCCCCTGCCCGATGGTGACTACAGCACCGACCGCCACGGTAATCCCAAGATCGCGCGTGTCACTCTGGAGCCGGAAGGTTTCCCCGCACCGCACCGCCCGGACGGCCTGACCGACAGCCAGTGGGCCTTTGCCACCAACGGCCCCCGCCGATGGCAGTCCGCCGTGACCACATTCGGTGACCGTGCCGAGGAGATAGCCGCAGAGCTTGCGCGCAACGGATGCATCGTCCTCGAATGCGACTTCCGCGACGCCCGCGTGGTCCTGCCGCCCCGTGGCTGGGCTCCCCATCCTGACCTGCATGCGGCCCAGCAAGAGCGCACCAGCCAGCGCGCTGCCCAAAGGGCCACTCAGGACAACGAAGCACGCCGCCTTTCCGCCGGGCTTGCCCGCTATCCCGCCGCCCGACCATTGCAAGCCATCCTCAGAGCACAACGGCACGGTGCCTACCGTGACCACGTCATCGAGGCCGCCCGCGTCCTTCTCGCCGACGAGACCATGACCGGCATGGGCGAGGTCGAACCCTGGGCTCCTGTGCAGTGGCTCAAGCGTGGAACGAAGTCCGACTACGAGAAGGACCAGGAGCCGCTCGCTGAGGGTGGCCAGGGCGCTGTTTTTGGCGGCGTGCACAAGCACGCCCGCATTCCCGTCGCTCTGAAACAGCTCCGCTACGGTGATGAGGACTCTGTGCACCGCATGGGTCGCGAGATCTCCATCGGTCACCTGTACGGACAGCACCCGAACGTTATGCCGGTGCTTGACTCTGACCCAGATGGTCGATGGTTCGTCATGCCGCTTGCGAACGGCAGCGCAGCCAGCCACGCGGAACGTCTGCGGCGGGAGACCGGAGCTCTGCGGGACCTTGTCACAGCGGTCTGCGAAGGACTGCGCCGTCCGCACGCCGACGATCGGATGCACCGCGACATCAAGCCAGCAAACGTCCTCCTCCTCAACGGCAAGTGGGTCGTGGCGGACTGGGGGTTGGGACGTCAGCCCCGAGGAGAGACCAGCGTTCCCCACCGAACGCGGACCGGCACCGGCTTCGGGTCCGAGGGATTCGCCGCGCCGGAGCTGGCCTCCGGAAACCCCCATCATGTGGCGGCCAGTGCTGACGTCTACAGCATCGGACGACTCATCGCAGCCATCCTGACCGGAGAGCGTCCCGAGCAGAACGTCTCCCTGCTACCCGCGAACGGACCATGGCGAGCCGTAGTAGAGGAGGCAACCCGCCACAAACCGACCGACCGCCCGCAGGACGTGGACGAACTCCTGCGCCTGCTCAAGGACATTTCGTGACTGTTCCCACACTGTCTCAGCGTTGCCAGCCACTGAGCTTGGTCCGCCCCAGCTAAAGGATCACCTTGTCGATGACGCGCATCGCGCTAGAGCCGTACTTCCTCCACCAGGACCAGGTTCAGTCCCTCCTCGGCGAACAGCGGACGGAGTCCGCGCGGGCGAGGGCCGCTCGCAGAAGCGAGCCCGAGGCGGCGCTGCCCTACGTACTCGCAACAGAACTGGCAGAAGTTCTGTCCTCGTTTGGGGTTCGTGAGCTCGCCAGGTGCCTCCTGGAACAGGACCTGCGGGCAGGGCAAATCATCGGCGCTGAGCTGGAATTTACGTTCCAGCGGGACCGAGAACACGATGCCCCGGGCTTCAAGCCGGTCAGCTTCACGGCTGTTGTCGACGCGGGCGAACCGGTGCGCGTCACTGGCACTTTCAACTCGGCAAGAACCGCCAGCTCGTCCGCGGCCGGGAGCCTTGCCGGAAGCAGACGGGCCTACCTGATCGGCACGGTCACCAGTCTCAGCGCGGCGCAAATTGAGCTCAGGCCAGTCTTCATCGGCATTAGGTCGTTCATCGATAACCATGCTGCCGTCGAGCTCCCGGCGCCCGGAGCGCGGGTGTACCCCAGCGATATCGGCCAGTTCAGCGGGATCGACTTCGCGTCACCCCTCACCGAGGCCGAGAGGGAAGCGGTCCTGCGCGTGCCCGAAGAAGTGGTGAAACACGCCTTCGCCGGGCTGATCGGCGAGTCGTACGTTCCGAAGGACTGGGGCGGTGAACGTTCCGATCTCTACACATCGCGGGTGTTCGCCCGTGGCCACCAGGTTTCGACTGCCTGGCTGTTCAAAGGACCCGGTCACCCCCGCGCAATGGACGTTAAGGCCTTGGGTAAGAACGGCGACCAGATCGACCGTCTGTTCACCGAGCCCGCAGAGCTACTCGTTCTGCAGCACTGCCACCAGATCAAGCCGAGCGTGGTGGGCATGATGGACGCCTACGCCCATGACGCCCGGCGCCCCCGCTCCTACATGATCATCGACGGGGCGGACACCGGACGTATTCTGAGGTCGCTGGGCCTGCTCCCGGCAATCTCAGGAACTCTGCCTCTGCAGAACCAAGGATCGGGAGCCCCAAGGCACTGAGCTCTTTCAAGGATCACGATCGCGCCGTGCGTGATGCTTGCGGCTACTTCAGGTACGGCGTTCGGCTGAGGGCCGGAGGGCTACCGTTTCCGCTTCGGTCTTTTCTGCTTGGACTTGGTTTTGCCCGTGTTGCGCGCCGGGTGCTTGGCGTTGGGATGGAGGGTTCGCTGCAAGTCCGAGGCGGGCCGCAATGTCCTCACTGTCGCGGTGACGGAAGCGTCGAGCGGTCCGATGTGCCCGTCGTAAAGGATGTCCCGGAGGTCGCCGGTCGGTTCGTCGTACAGGAAGACAACGCCTCGCGGGAGATTGAGCTGGTGCTTCTTCGCACGCACATAGTCCATGACCCGCTGCTGGGCAGCGGCAGGTTCTTCTCCGGCAGGGCGAGTAGCCCAGACGAAGAGCCATCCTTCGGCGGGGTCGGCACTGGCCGTGATGGGGATGGTGATACTGCGGCCTTGGCCGTTCGGCAAGGGGTTGTTGAGGAGCTCGGCGCCGTAGCGAGCGAACTTGTGCTGAGTGGTGTGGGCACCGGACAGGAGCGTGGCCCCGATGCTCAGCCAGCCCGTGACGTTGCGCTCTTGTAGTTCATCGACGAGGGACGCGGTTGGGGTCGCGGCCATGTGTGGTTTGAGGGCGGATGCGGCTTCGGGACCCGCCTCATGCTTAGTGTGGAACCACTGGTCGAGAGCGTCGGTGCGGCTCGTCACGATGGCCGGCTTCTGTGAGCGGTAGCGGCGCAACTCGGCTGGCGACGGCTCGGGGATGAACGGGAACGCGGTGCGCACCTGTGCCGGGTCAGGCTCAACCCAAAGGCCCGCCTCGAAGAAGTGCAGAAACAGGTCCAGCTCGTCCGGTGCGCTGAACATGAGCGTGACGTTCGGGTTGCGACGTCGCCGGAGGTAGAGCAGGAACTCAGAGGGTCGGTCGACGAGTTCCGTGATCAGCTCAAGGTCGTGCAGTGACACTGTCCAGGGGATGTTGTCGGCGCTGAGCAGCTCCGCCCGCACCAGCTCCGCGGTGGCAGTGAGCACGGGCGAGATGTCATCGAGGCTGACTGCGATCGTGTGGATCTCGCGGATGTGACTGAGGTCTACCCACCCCTCGTCCTCAATGCGCAGGCCTCCGTCCTGCTCGATTCCGTCCCGGATCCGACCAGCTTGCTCGGCGGCTTTCGTGACGATGCCGGTCAGATCATTGCGGATCCGTGTCTTCTTGCCGCCACGGGACAGTGCACTGAACGCGACGGCTTTGTCTTCGACGACAATGGCGACGTCGTCGATCAGGACGAGATGGTCGCCCTCGACGCGCTTGGTGTACTTCGCCGGGTCAGCGTTTGCCGTCTCCGTGGCATTCGCGGGCACGTAGTACTCGAACCCGTCCCGGTAGCGGGCTCCGGGCAGCACGCGACCCAGGGCGTCTCGGGTGCGGACTTCGAGGAGGTCTCCACGGTGCTTCGCGTATTTGTTCCATGCCGCCGAGGTCTTGAGATGCTCTTCCAGATTCTCGCGGACGGCGAAGACATGGAGCCCTGGGTGGGGCAGCATCAGGCGTTCGTCAGTGGTGACGATGAGCGGTTGGGTCCGCAGCGGATTCTGGCCGGCGGTGAACGCGTCGACGACTTCTGCAGGCGTCGCTCCTGCCAGATCCAGTCGGAACCGCTCGATGACTGCTTTGACCTTGTCCTCAGCGATGCCGGTATGTCTGACGACGTCTTCGATGGCCACCGTGGCCTCGACGGCTTCAGGCTCGAACATCGTCATGAGGCTGGACCGTGCGAGGTCCATGACCCCATCGTCAGCTCGCCCGGTCTCAGTGGACGCCATCGCTTCAGACACGGAGTCACGCATCGCGTCTATGCGATGGTTCATGCTCACCACCTGGAGCTCATGGCACGCGTCGAGAACCGCTAGGGCGTCAGACGCGTCGAAGCCAAGCTCGGCGACAAGAGCCGCCCGCACCTCCGGGTCACCGTCCAAGAGCGCGCGGTTGGTCGTTTCGACCATCTCCGGGTAGGACGAATTTCGCATCCACACCTCGCCCCCTTGGACGAGCAATGACACCAGAGCGAGCTTGTCGGTCGGATCCGCAGCGGCGAAAGAGCGCAGCTGAGCCAAGTGGAGAAGCTTGTCGATCTCTTCCCGCGCCGTCGATACGAAGTGGCTCATCTCCTGCTCTGCCACCGGACCCTGGGGGGAGGCTGTGACATCTGCCGCCTCCTGTGGAGGCACGAGAGCGGTCAACGCGAGTAGTTCGAGTGGCGCGGCACTGGAATCCGCGGTGACCGGAATCATTCCTGCGGGGACCAATGGCAAGAACGCCAGACGAGCCACCTCGATGAGCCGTATCGGGTCGAAGCGTCGTACCTTCGAGGCGAACTCGTCGACTGCTTCGTCGACTGCTTCACCGACAGCTACGGCAGGATCGTCGCTCGCATGGAACTTCCCCATGAGCACCATCAGGGAGGCCCAGGAGTCAATGATTACCTTCGCGTGCGGGTCGAACACTGGCGACGCCGCACCAGCGTGACGCTTCCGCTTTTTGCGTGCCTCATGACGCTTCGTTCGAGAACCCACGATGCAACCTCACCACACATCGAGGATGGCGGGCCAACTGTTTCTTACGCTGGTGGAAGGGCTCGTAGTCGCGAACGCTCGGCAACGGAGTGCCGAACGATTGAAGATCGTGCTGTCGTCATTGCCGCCACTCTGTGACTCCTGGCGGCTACCGGCGAGACACGGGGGTAGAACCCCAATCGATCTCGCCGGTCCTCGGTGGCCTGCACAGCACAGAGGACTACGGGGCGAGAAATTCCAGGGCAGTTGAGGGGCCGGGCGGCAGACGGTTTATGGAGCCTGTGGTTTGAACGGGGTGAGGTCCGGTGGGTAGCCCTTGGCGCGGAGCCAGATGTCGAGGGCTATGGCGACGATATCGCCGTGGGGCGTGCCATGGTCGGCGTTGTAGCGGCGGATGCGTCGCTGGAGCTGGAGGATGTCGGGGACGGCGTAGTTGAGCTGTCCGCGTTTGATGTGACGGTCGGCGATGACCGCCGCGGTCTCGGGATGTGGGGTGAGCGGATCGTCGGTGGGTTTGGACTGGGCTCCGAGCGCGTCGGCTATGTCACGGAGGCGACGGGCATGGTGGGAGAGATCGGGCACGGAGGTTCCTCCGGTCGGTCTGACTAGGCGGCTAGTTAGTACTCCAGCAGGATTTCGCTGTCTGACCTGGTCTTTTCGCCGGGTGGCGGGAGTGTAGCGGGACTTCGATCGTGCGGGGGCGGTCTCATGGA
>NZ_JBEXCS010000097.1:0-36580 GCF_040605395.1 Streptomyces sp. NPDC005648
GTCGACACCCACCCGCGACTCGATGTGGCCGAACTCGCGGTCGCCGTGGGCGGCTTGGTTGAGGTTCATGAAGTCCATGTCGATGCTGGACCAGGGCAGTGACAGGTTGTACTGGGTGTGCAGGTGCAGCAGGGGCCGGTCCAGGGCACTCAGGCCGGCGATCCACATCTTCGCGGGGGAGAAGGTGTGCATCCACACGATCACGCCCACGCAGGTGTCGGAGGAGCTGGCCTCCTGGCAGATCCGGCGGATCGCGTCGGCGTCGGTGAGGACCGGCTTCCACACGATCCGAAGGGGGATCGGGTCGGCCGAGTCGAGTCTTTCGGCGATCTGCCGGGCCTGATGGGCGACCTGCTCCAGTACGTCGTCGCCGTACAGGCCCTGGCTTCCGGTGAGGAACCAGATCTCCTGGTCGGCGGACGGCGTTTCGGGTGTGGGCATGACGCGTTCCTTTCGGTGGACCAGCGGTGGAGCAATGGGGCGTTGTGCGGGCGCAGGGGCGGGGCCGCTAGGCGGACGCCTCGGCTCGGATGTGGCGTAGGCGGTGCATGACGTCGTTTGTGCCGCGGCCGAAGTAGTCGTGCAGGAGCTGGTATTCGGCGTAGAGGCGGTCGTAGGCCGCGGCCCGCTGGGGGTCGGGCAGATAGACGCCGCGGTCGGCTTTGCCCATCGTCCGGGCGGCGGCCTGGATGTCCGCATACGCGCCCGCCGCCACGGCGGCGTGCATCGCCGCGCCCAGCGCCGGCCCCTGCGTGGAGGCGATCACGCCAAGGGGACGGCGGGTGACATCGGCATAGATCTGCATCAGCAGGGCGTTCTTCGTCAGACCGCCCGCGATGATCAGCTCCTCCACCGGGACCCCGGAGGTCTCGAACGCCTCGATGATGGTGCGGGTACCGAACGCGGTCGCCTCCAGCAGGGCCCGGTAGACGTCCTCGGGCCGGGTGGACAGGGTCAGGCCCACGACCACGCCGCTGAGATCGTGGTCGACCAGGACGGAGCGGTTGCCGCTGTGCCAGTCCAGGGCGATCAACCCGTGCTCACCCACCGCCTGTCCGGCCGCGAGGGCCGTCAGGTGCTCGTGCGGGTCACGGCCGAGCGCGGCGGCCTCTTCGGCGTACGCGGCGGGCAAACTGGTGCGGATGAACCAGCCGAAGATGTCACCCACGCCGCTCTGCCCGGCCTCATAACCCCACAGCCCCGGCAGGATCCCGCCGTCGACGACCCCGCACATGCCCGGCACGGTGCCTTGCTGGTCGGAGCTCATCACATGGCAGGTGGAGGTGCCCATGATGGCGACCATCTGCCCCGGATCCACCGCCCCCGCCGCGGGCGCCGTCACATGCGCGTCGACATTGCCCACGCACACCGCGATGCCTTCCGGCAGACCGGTCCAGGCGGCTGCCTCCGCGGTCAAGGTGCCCGCGAGGTCGCCGAGTTGGCCGATCGGGTGCTCCAGCTTGTCGGTCACGAAGTCGGCGAAGGCGGGGTTGAGGGCGGACAGATACTCCCGCGAGGGGTAACTGCCGTCCTGGTACTGGCCCTTGTAACCGGCGGTGCAGGCGTTGCGGAGGTAGCTCCCGCACAGCCGCCACACGATCCAGTCCGCCGCCTCCAGCCAGCGCTCGGTGCGGGCGTAGAGCTCCGGGTCCTCCTCCAGCAGTTGCAGCGCCTTCGCGAACTCCCACTCCGAGGAAATCTTCCCGCCATACCGTGCCAGCCACGGCTCCTTGCGCTCCGCCGCCAGCACCGTGATCCGGTCCGCCTGCGCCTGCGCCGCATGATGCTTCCACAGCTTCACATACGCGTGCGGACGGCCGGCGTACTCCGGCAGATCACACAACGGGGTGCCATCCGCCAGCACCGGCAGCACCGTGCACGCGGTGAAGTCCGTACCGATCCCGATGACCTGCTCCGGCCGCACACCCGCCGCCTCCAGCGCCGCCGGCACCGCGTGGCGCAGCACGTCGAGATAGTCGGTGGGCACCTGCAGAGCCCAGTCCGGGGGCAGCCGGGTGCCGTCCGGCAGCGCCCGGTCCAAGACCGCATGCGCGTACACATGCTCGGCACTGCCCAACTCCGCACCGTCCCGCACCCGGACCACCACGGCCCGCCCGGACAACGTCCCGTAGTCCACTCCGACGACGCAGGGCTCCGGGCTGTCGGCTGTCTCCTCCACGGCGTTCACCATTCGCCTCCTCCACTGGGGTGTTCGATGGGGGTATTCGACATATCGATCGCTGTTCGGCTTTCTGAAGACGCCGAGGCGGATCCGCGCGGATCGGCGGAACGGACGTGGCGCTAGCTGCGGCTGCGGCCGAAGTAGCGGGCGCGCACCCGGTCGAGCAGGATGGCGACGCCGAGGACCGCTCCCTGCACGACCTGCTGGTCGTAGGGGCTGACCTTCAGGGCGAGCAGACCGTTGGTGATGAACTCCAGCAGGATCGCGCCGGCCGCGATACCGGCGATACGGCCCTCGCCGCCGGAGAGCGACATCCCGCCGACGACCGCCGCGGCGATCGCGGTGAGTTCCCAGCCGGCGCCGACCGAGGGGTCCGCCACGTTCATCCGGCCGATCACCAGGACGCCGACCACGCCCGCCAGCGCGGCGCTGGCGACGTAGGTGGACGTGATGCGCCGGGCGGTGGGGATGCCGGCGAGTCGCGCGGCTTCCTTGTTGCCGCCGACGGCGTAGATCTGCCGGCCCACATAGGTGCGCTCCAGCACGAACCAGGCGACGACGGCCGCGGCGACGAAGAACAGCGCGGGGACCGGGACTTCGCCGATGTAGTACTGGCTGAGGTTGCTGAACATCGGGTCGAGGTTGTTGATGGGGGAGCCGCTGGTGATCGCCAGTGCCGTGCCCTGCGCGACGGTGTAGGTGACCAGGGTGATCACGAAGGGCGGCACGTTCAGGCGGGTGACCATGATGCCGTGCCAGAGGCCGACGGCCCCGCAGATCACCAGCGTGAGCAGGATGGCGAGGGGCGCGGGGAGGCCCTCGTTCACGTTCATCCAGGCGGCCAGGATGCCGGCCAGACCGGCCAGCGCGCCCACCGAGAGGTCGATGCCACCGGTCAGGATGACCAGCGACTCGCCGATCGCCAGGATGCCGACCTGTGACAGGTCGCGGCCCATCACCTGTAGGTTGCCCACGGCGGTGTACGTCTCCGCGTTGGCCGCGATCCCGACGAACACCAGCACACAGGCGATGATCACGCCGGCTTCCGGGGAGGCGGCGAGCTTGCGGGCGAGGCTCGTTACGGCCGGGCGTGACTTCGGCGCGGCCTCCTCGGGGGCGAGCGTGCTCTGCGCGCTCATGCTGTGGCTCCGTTCGTCAGTTGTTCCTGGTCGGACTTGCCTTGGCCGGGCCCGTCCTGGTCGGACGTGCCCCGGCCGGGGTTTTCCGTGTCGAGGGACGAGGTTCCGGCCGCGGCCGTCATGATCAGTTCCTTGGTGGCGTCGGCCCGGTCGATGACCGTGACGACCCGGCCGTGGTTCATCACCGCGATGCGGTGGCAGATCCACAGCAGCTCCTCCAGCTCGGAGGAGGCGACCACCAGCGCCATGCCCTGCTCGGCCGCCCGGTCGATCAGTTTGTAGATCTCCGCCTTCGCGCCCACGTCCACACCGCGGGTGGGTTCGTCGAGCAGCAGCAGACGCGGTTCGGCGGCGAAGGCGCGGCCGAAGATGGCACGCTGCTGGTTGCCGCCGGACAGTGAGCCGATCGGCTGCTCCACCGACTGCATCCGTACATTGACGTTCTCGGCGATCTTCCGCGCCTCGGCGCGTTCGCGGCCCGGGCCGAGCAGGCCCCGGGTGCTGATCCGCCTGAGCACCGAGACGACGACGTTGGACCGGATCGAGGCGAACAGCACCAGCGACTGTTCCTTGCGGTCCTCGGGGATCAGCGCGATCCCGGCCGCCACGCCGTCGCCCGCGCCCTTGGGGTGGTAGGCCTCACCGCCCAGCAGCATGCGGCCGCCCGTGGAGGGCTGCGCACCGGCGATCGTGTGGACCAGCCGGCTGCGGCCCGAGCCCATCAGCCCGGCCACGCCCAGGATCTCGCCCTCGCGCACCTCCAGGTCGACCGGTCCGAGGCCGTCCGCGGTCAGGTCCTCGGCCCGCAGCAATACCGGGCTGGTCGCCGGCGGGGCCTTCGGCTCGCCCTGCGCGACCTCACCGCCGACCATCTCGCGGATCAGCCGTTCCTCGGTGGCCTCGTCCGGTTCGAGGTCGGCCACCAGTCTGCCGTTGCGCAGCACCAGGACACGGTCGCTGATGTCGCGCACCTCGTCGAGCCGGTGTCCGATGAACAGCACCGTGCCGCCGCGTTCGGCCAGTTGCCGGGCCAGGCCCAGCACCATCTCGGCCTCGACCGGGCCGAGGGAGGAGGTCGGCTCGTCCAGGATCAGCAGCCGGGGCTCGCGTCCCCAGGCCTTGGCGATCTCGATCATCTGCCGGGTCGGCACCGGAAGCGTGCGCACCTCCCGGCTCACCGGGATCGTCTCGGCGGACAGGCCGATCTCCGTGAGCATGGCCTTCGCCTCGGCCCGCTGTGCGGCACGGTCCACCAGGAACCGCCGCCGCGACTCGCGCGGACGGCGGCCCAGCAGCAGGTTCTCCGCGACCGAGAGCTGGCCGACCAGAGGGAACTCCTGGGAGACCATGGCGATGCCAAGCTGTCCCGCCGCCTCGGTGGACCCCGCGGCGAGGGGCTCGCCGTGGATCAGGATCTCGCCGCCGTCCCGGTGGACCGAGCCGGCCAGCGTGCCCATCAGCGTGGACTTCCCGGCGCCGTTCTCACCGACCACGCCGATCACCTGGCCGGCGTAGAGGTCGAGCTCCGGCAGGTCGAGGACGCGCACCGGTCCGTAGGACTTGTGCACTCCCCGCAGCCGCGCGGTGACCGCGCGGCCAGGGGCGTTCTTCTCGGCCGCCATGCTCAGCCGATCCCGAGCTTCGACTCGAGGGCCTGGTAGGCGCTGAGGTCGGACTTGGTGACCAGGCCCACGCCGGAGTTGAGGGTCGATCCGTCCTTCTCCAGGTAGGGCTTGACGAGCGCCATCGTCTTGTCCTTGCCCAGCACCTTCTCCGCCGCCAGGATGTACGCGCCGGTGTAGCCCTGCTGGTACGGCATCTGCACGACGGTGCCGGAGATGGTGCCGGACTGGATGAACTTCAGCGTCTGGGCGTCGGAGTCGTCGGAGACGATGTGCACCGACGCGGTCTTGCCGGCCGAGGTCACCGCCTGTGCCAGGGCGGGCCCGTCGTAGGAGTAGACGCCGTAGAGGCCGTTGACGTCGGGGTTGTTGGCCAGGATGGTCTCGGCGTCCGAAGTGGCGGTGCTGGCCTGGAGGTTGTCGTTGACCTTCTGGGCGACGGTGATCTGGGTGCCCTTGATCGCGGCCTCGAAGCCGGCGATGCGCTGGGTGGCGTTCGACGCGGTGAGCGAGCCGACCAGGATGGCCACCTTGCCCTTGCCGCCGAGCACCTGCTTCATCGCGGTGCCCGCCTGGAAGCCGGCGGTGTAGTTCGGGGTGCCCAGGTAGAGCGAGGCGGCGTCGGTGCCCGGCAGCGGCGAGTCGATCGCCAGGACGTCGATGCCCTTCTGGACGTCGGTGTGGATGGTGCCGGCCGCCGAGGTCGGGTCGATCGCCGAGATCGAGTAGCCGGTGACGCCCTGCGAGCGCAGTGTCTCCAGCTCGGAGTTCTGCTCGGTCAACTTGCCGTTGGGCGGGGCGAAGTAGGTGCACTTGCTCTTCGCTATGCCGAGGTCCGAGCAGCCCTTGAGGAAGCCGACCTGACCGGCCTTCCAGTAGTCGGCGGCCACGTTCACGACCATCGCGATGTCGACCTTGGACAGGTCCTTGCCGGCCAGCGCGGACTTCAGCGCCGCGTCGAGCTTGGCCATGTTCGTCTGGTTGAAGGTGACCGAACCGGCGAGCGTGACCGGGGCGGCGGCAGCGCTGGAGCCGGAGCTCGGGTTGGAGCCGGCCGAGCTGGAGGACCCGCCGGCGTTCTTGGAACAGCCGGCCGCGGTGAGTGAGATGAGTACCGCGGTCGCGGCGGCCACGGTGCGGGATCGTCTGGTACGCATCATTGCTGATCAGCGTCCTTCTAGGCGTGTCTGGGCAGGGTGAACCCACGGCGGTGGGCGGTGGGTGGATCGGGTGTGACGGGATGACGGCCCGGTCTCGGCTCGGCCGGGGGTGGAGGGCGGCGCGGACGCGCCGGTGGTGATCTCGTCGGGTGCCCTGGCGGGCGAGCGGTCGGCTGTCGCCGAGTGGAAGCCGATCGTGGTGACCGTGGGGGAGGCGGTACGGTCGGCGGCAGAGCGCGTCTGACGGTGGGTCAGAGCGGGGGCCGACGGGCGGGAAGGGGGATCACTCCTGCCCGACTGGCGTGAGCTTGGCGGTCGTTCGCTGTCCGGCGTTCACCGTGTGGGTGCCTCGGCCGGCGGTGGTGCCGGAGCCGGACGGCCGGATGGTGCGTCAACTGCTAGAGGCCCATGGGGAGTTCCTTTCTCTGGTGGGTCCGTGGGGGCCAGGTCTCCGTGCGGTTCGGTGGTGCGTCCCGGCGATGCAGGTCAGCGCCGCGGACGGGTGGCGGAGGTACGTACCACGAGGCTGGGCGGGATGACGATGTGCGGTGTGTCGCCGGACGCCGGGATCCCGGTGTCCGGATCGCCGACGATCTCGATCAGGGCCCGCAGGGCCCGGCGGCCGAGTTCGTCGAAGTCCTGACGGACGCTGGTCAGTGAGGGGCCGAAGTACTCGGTCTCCGGCATGTCGTCGAAACCGACGACGCTGATGTCCTCCGGTACTCGGAGCCCGGCCTGCTGCAAGGCGCGCAGCAGACCCAGGGCCATGTGGTCGTTGGCGCAGAACACCGCGGTGACCTCGGGGTCGGCGGCGAGTCGTTGGCCGAGTTCGTATCCGGTGCCGGCCGTCCAGTCGGCGCCGGCCAGTGGTTCGGTCACCCGGGCACCCCGCTTGTCCAGGGTGTTGCGCCATCCGGTCTCGCGCTCCTGCGCGTCGAGCCAGGAACGCGGCCCGACCAGGTGGTGCACCGTGCGATGACCGAGGTCGAGCAGATAGGAGGTGGCGAGCTCGGCACCCGCCTCGTTGTCCACGGCGACCGAGGCCAGCGCGGTGTGGGTGCCGCAGCCGACCGCGACCAGGGGCACGTCGGGCGGTACGTTCGCCAGGGCGCCGACCGCGGAGGTCTGCGGCGCGATGACGATGATCCCCTCGACGCCCTGGGCCCGGAGCCGGTCGACGGCGTCCAGGACCGAGCGCCGGTCGAGGGTGCCCACGGCGGCCACGGTGACGAAGTACTCGTGCTCCCTGGCCGCCTGCTCGATGCCGTAGAGCATGCAGGCAGGGCCGTACAGCGTGGTGTTGAAGCTGATCACACCCAGGGTGCGGGTGCGGCGGGTCGCCAGGGTGCGGGCGGCGGCGTTGGGGCGGTATCCGAGCTCTCGGACGGCGGCGAGCACACGGTCCCGGGTGGCCGGGCGTACGTTCGGATGGTCGTTGAGGACACGTGAGACGGTCTGGTGGGAGACGCCCGCGACCCGGGCCACGTCCGCCATCACCGGTGCACGATCCGCTTCCATGCTCCACCTCCTCACGCATCATCGCGTATCCAGGCTCCCGCGCTCTCTCCGGTGGGGAGGCGGCGCGTCGTGGGGAATTGTTAGCGCACACATTCTGAGGGGGTCAAGGCGCCCCATTCGCTCTCTTGCGGAATTCTTACATCGGGCGAACAGCCCCTGGAACCACCCTGACCTGGTGCTCTGTCACCTCTGATGCCGGTGGGGTGCGGCCGGTGCGACCTCGGGGGCAAAGGAGTTCATGACTCTTGTTGCCACACTCTTGACTGTTCAACAGTGTTGACCGGGTGTTCATCCCGGCGTAAAAAGGCGTCGTTACGCGACTGGCCGATCATCGTCAACCGGTCCAGAACGGTGCAGAAACAACGCCCCCGCCCGGCTCCGACAGGAGCGGCCGACAGGTCGAACGCACCCCTGTCCCCTGCGACTCGGATGAGTGGCGGCATCCGGGACGACTCGTTGTTAGCGCTCACAAATCGCTGCCGAGCAGGTCGAGATCCCCCTCGCTCCCCGCGCACGCGGCGCCGGGTCGGAGAAGACCGCGAGAAAGAAGAGGTTCACAGTGACAGCCAGACAACTGCGCACGGGGCTCCGGCTGAGGGTGGTGGGGGCGGTCCTCGCACTGCTCGCCGGCGTCCTGGCCGCGCTCGGCACCGCGGGCACCGCCCAGGCCGCGAGCTCGCTGCCGTGCGACATCTACGCCGCCGCGGGAACTCCCTGCGCCGCGGCGCACAGCACCACGCGCGCGCTCTACGCCTCCTACAGCGGCTCTCTCTACCAGGTCAAGCGGGCCTCGGACTCCGCCACCACGAACATCGGCGTGCTCAGCACCGGCGGCTACGCCAACGCCGCCGCGCAGGACTCCTTCTGCTCGGGGACCACCTGCGTCATCACCAAGATCTACGACCAGAGCTCCAACCACAACGACCTGACCATCGAGGGCCCGGGCGGCAACGGCGGCCAGGACGTCGGTGCGATCGCCAACGCGCTGCCGGTCACGGTCGGCGGCCACGCGGCGTACGGCGTCTTCGTCTCCGCCGGTGTCGGCTACCGCGACAACAGCACCACGGGCATCGCCACCGGCAGTTCTCCCGAGGGCACGTACATGGTGACCAGCGGCCACCATGTCAACAACCGCTGCTGCTTCGACTACGGCAACGCCGAGACGTCCGGCGACGACACCGGCAACGGTCACATGGACGCGATCAACTTCGGTACCGAGTGCTGGTTCTCCTGCACCGGTTCCGGCCCCTGGGTCGAGGCGGACCTGGAGAACGGTCTGTTCTTCGGCGCGAACGGCGCCTACTCCGGCAACACCGGCATCTCCAGCGAGTACGTCACCGCCATGGAGAAGAACAACGGCACATCGGCCTACGCGATCAAGGGAGGCAACGCCCAGTCGGGTTCGCTGAGTACGTTCTACAACGGGGCCTTGCCCACCACCAGCGGATACAACCCGATGCAGAAGGAAGGCGCCATCGTCCTGGGCACCGGCGGTGACAACAGCAACGGGTCGGACGGCTCCTTCTTCGAAGGCGTGATGACCTCCGGCTACCCGTCCGACGCCACCGACAACGCCGTACAGGCCAACGTCACCTCCGTCGGGTACACCACCCCGACCGCGAGTTTCCCCGTCGCCGGCACCGCCTACCGCCTGACCAACACCAACTCCGGCAAGGTCCTGGACGCGGTGAACTGCGGTACGGCCAACGGCACGTCGATCGACCTGTGGGCCTCGCTCGGCAACACCTGCCAGCAGTGGAAGTTCGCGAGCGCGGGCAACGGTCACTACACGATCACCAACGTCAACAGCGGCACCGTCCTGGACGACAAGAACTGCGTCCAGAGCAACGGGACGGCCGTCCAGTTGTGGGCCTCCCTCGGCAACACCTGCCAGCAGTGGGACGTCACCAAGGTCGGCAGTCACTACACGATCTCCAACGTCAACACCGGTATGACGCTGGACGTCACGAACTGCGGTACGGCCAATGGCACGGTGGTGCGCCAGTGGCAGCAACTCGACAACACCTGCCAGCAGTGGGACATCGCCCCCTGACACCTGACACCTGACACCTGACGTCCGGCACCTGACACCGAGTCACCGACGGCCCGCCGAACCACGGCGGGCCGTCGTGGCCCCCCGCACCGCCGGCGGCCCCAGTCATCGCAAGAGTGTCCTCCCGCCCCATTGTGTTGAGCCTTGTGCAGCTTTACTGTTCGGCTTTGCCTGAGTCTGTTCGATGATGATTGGTCAGGCGAGATGGAGGCCGCAGTGCGGGGAAAACGGATCGTTTCAGAAGTGGCGAGACCCGGTCGCCGTAGAGGGTGGAGGGCGGTCCTCGCGACCGCCGCGACCTTCGCCCTGGCAGCGGGGATGACGGCGCCCGCCGTGGCGCGGGACACCGGCGGAGGGACACCCGCCGCGGCCCCCGCCGCCGGCGCCTCACCCCACACCGTGAGTCTCGACGGCTACTCGTTCCTCGTCGACGGCAAGCGCACCTATCTGTGGTCCGGCGAGTTCCACTACTTCCGGCTTCCGAGCCAGGACATGTGGCGCGACATCTTCCAGAAGATGAAGGCCGCCGGCTTCAACTCCACCTCGCTCTACTTCGACTGGGGCTACCACTCGCCGAAGCCGGGCGTGTACGACTTCACCGGCGTCCGTGACGTCGACAAGCTCCTCGACATGGCCGAGGAGGCCGGCCTCTACGTCATCGCCCGTCCCGCGCCGTACATCAACGCGGAGGTCGACAGCGGCGGTCTGCCCGGCTGGCTGACCACCAAGGCCGGCCACAACCGCAGCGACGACCCGCAGTTCCTCAAGTACGCCGACGAATGGCTGACCCAGATCGACCGGATCATCGCCCGTCATCAACTCACCAACGGCACCGGCTCGGTCATCGCCTACCAGGTCGAGAACGAGTACTACAACGGCTCGGCCGCCGCCCGCTCCTATATGCAGCACCTGGAGGACAAGGCCCGCGCCGACGGCATCACGGTACCGCTGACCGGCAACAACAACGGCACCTTCAACTCCGGCACCGGCGCCCTCGACGTCGACGGCCCCGACTCCTACCCGCAGGGCTTCGACTGCTCCAACCCCTCGAAGTGGAACGGCGTCCCCGACATCAGCTACGACCACCCGGCCGGAAAGCCCCTGTACTCACCGGAGTTCCAGGGCGGCGCCTTCGACCCCTGGGGCGGCCCGGGCTACGACAAGTGCGCCGAGCTCATCAACGACCAGTTCGCCAACGTGTTCTACAAGCAGAACATAGCCGTCGGCACCACCGCGCAGAGCTTCTACATGACCTACGGCGGCACCAACTGGGGCTGGCTGAGCATGCCCCAGAACTACACGTCGTACGACTACGGAGCCGCGATCCGTGAGACCCGCCAGCTCGATCCGAAGTACTACGAGGACAAGCTGATCGGGTACTTCACGCAGTCGGTCGCCCCGCTGACGAAGACCGAGGCCATCAGGGCGACCCCGCCGGACGACTCCGCGGTCGTCGACACCGCCCGGATGAACCCGGACACCAGGACGCAGTTCCACGTGCTGCGGCACGGCAACTCCACGTCCACGGCGGTCGACAGGACGCACATCTCACTGGACTTCAACGCCCAGCCCTCCGCCGACACCAGCTACACCTGGGACGACCCCGACTCCGCGCTGCAGTACACCGGTTCGTGGTCGCACGTGGCCAACACCAGCTACACCGGCGGCGACTACAAGCACACCGAGTCCTTCTCCAACAAGGCGGGCGACTCGCTCACCGTCCCCTTCGACGGCACCGCGATCCGCTGGATCGGCTCGAAGACCAACAACCACGGCTACGCCGACGTGTACCTCGACGGCACCAAGGAGGCCACGGTCGACGACTCCGGCAGCGAGAACCAGGCCGTGCTCTTCCAGAAGACCGGTCTGACACCCGGGGCCCACACACTGAAGATCGTCGTCGCCGGCAGCCACAGCTCGGGATCCACGGACAACTACGTGGCCGTCGACGCCATCGACGTGCCCACCGGCACCGCCGCCGAGCAGCCGACCTACCCGGTCGTGCCCCAGGAGCCGGGCACCGCGATCACGCTCGACGGACGCGACTCGCATGTGATCGTGGCGAACTACGCGCTCGGTGACTCGCAGTTGCAGTACTCCACCTCCGAGATCATGACCCACGCGACCATCGGCGACCGGGACGTCGCCGTCCTCTACGGCGACGCGGGCAGCGACGGCGAGACCGTCCTTCGCTACTCCTCCAAGCCCACCGTGACCACCACCGACGGTACGGCCACCACCACCTGGGACGCGACCACCGGCGACCTGCGCCTCAACTACACCCACAAGGGCCTGACCCGGATCAGCGTCACCGGCGGCGGAAAGCGCCCGCTCCTCCTGCTCGTCGGTGACAAGGCGACCGCGGAGACCTTCTGGCGCCAGGACACGGCGAGCGGCCCGGTGCTCGTCCGCGGCACCCATCTGCTGCGGACCGCCACCAGCCTGGACGACGGCCACACCGTGGCACTCACCGGCGACAACGCCGACGACAGGAACATCGAGGTGTTCACCGCCGCCGGCCATGTCACCTGGAACGGCAGGGCGGTGAAGACCCGTGCCACCGACACGGCAAGCCTCACCGGCACGATCCCCGTCGCCGCCGCGATCCACCTGCCGGCCCTGACGAACTGGAAGCACGCCGAGGAGTCCCCCGAAGCGGCCCCCGGCTTCGACGACTCCAGCTGGCAGGTGGCCGACAAAACGACCACCAACAGCGTCTCCGGCGTCAACTCACTGCCCGTCCTCTACGCGGACGACTACGGCTTCCACACCGGCAACACGTGGTACCGCGGCCGCTTCCGCGCCGGCGGCAAGGAGACCGGCATCCATCTGGTCTCGGACTCCGGCGGCGACGCGCAGGCCTTCTCCGCCTGGCTCAACGGCACCTTCCTGGGCAGCTCCACCACGGGCAGCGCCGACTTCACCTTCCCGGCCGGCGCGGTCAAGTCCAAGGGCGACAACATCATCTCCGTGCTCACCGTCAACATGGGCCACGAGGAGGACTACAACTCGACCAACGGCAACAAGACCGCCCGCGGTCTGACCAGCGCCTCCCTCACCGGGGCGCCGCTGACCTCGGTCACCTGGCGCGTGCAGGGCGTACGCGGCGGCGAGGACCTCCAGGACACGGTCCGCGGCCCGCTCTCCACGGGCGGCCTGTACGGCGAGCGGGCCGGCTGGTCCCTGCCGGGCTACCCGGACGGCAAGTGGAACCGGGTCTCCCTGCCCACGGCCGACACCCGCCCCGGCGTCTCCTGGTACCGCACCGACGCCGAACTCGACCTGCCGCACGGCCAGGACACCTCGCTCGGCCTGACCTTCACCGACGACCCGTCACGCAAGTACCGCGCCACGATCTTCGTCAACGGCTGGCAGGTCGGCAACTACGTCAACTACCTCGGGCCCCAGCACACCTTCCCGGTCCCGAACGGAATCCTGAACCCGGACGGCCACAACAGCATCGCCATCGCCGTCTGGAACCTCGACGGCACCACCGGAGGACTCGGCAAGGTCGCCCTCACCGACTACGGCAGCTACGCCTCGTCCCTGCGCGTGGCGCAGAACGACAGTCCCCGCTACGACGCCCGTACGTACGCGATGCCCAAGCGCCCGGGTACGGACGTCACCCTGGACGTGCCGGACACCGCGCAGCCGGGCCAGTCCTTCACCGCCCGGGCGACGGTGCTCGTGCCCGAGGACCGGCCGTCCGCCACCCGTCTCGCCGCCACGCTCTCCGCCCCCGACGGCTGGAGCGTGACCGCCACGAGCTCCACGTCCCTCAAGCGCCTGTACCCCGGCGAGTCGGCCGTCTTCAGCTGGAAGGTCCAGCCACCGGACGGGACACTGCCGTCCGCCTCGGCGCTCACCGCCACGGCCCGGTACACACAGAGCGGACGGCAGGCCACCAACGCCGACGAGCGCATCGTCGGCGGTATCCCGCCCGCCCCGCCGGCCGGGAAGAGCGCCGTGAGCGACCTGCCCTTCCTGTCCTCCACCAACGGATGGGGCCCGGTGGAACGCGACACCAGCGTCGGCGAACAGGCGGCCGGTGACGGTCGTACGATCACCATCGCCGGAGTCACCTACGCCAAGGGCCTGGGCACCAACTCGGTCAGCGACGTCCAGCTCTACCTCGCCGGGAACTGCTCCCGGCTCACGGCCGCCGTCGGCGTGGACGACGAGACCGGCGGCGCGGGAACCGTGACGTTCTCCGTGATCGCCGATGGCAGGACCCTGGTGACCACACCGACCATCAGCGGCAGACAGGCCGCGGTGCCCATCGACGTCGACGTCAGCGGCGCCCAGGTGGTCGACCTCCGGGTCGGCGACGCGGGCGACGGAAACGGCAACGACCACGGCGACTGGGGGACCCCGACCCTGACCTGCGGCTGACGCCCGCCCGACGGACCGCCGCCTCGCACCAGGCGGCGGTCCGTCGTGCGGACAACTACTGCACATGCCGTCCCGGATGTCCCCCGAACTACGCAAAAGAAAAGCAGCGGACATCCCTCGGGGTCTCGGCGGCTAGGGCTGTTGCTTCACCACCACAGCCCGACCGCACCCCGAGGAGGTACGCCGTATGGCAAGCACCCACCGCGTGGCCCGGATCAGCGCCGCGCTGACTGCCCTCGGCACGCTCAGCATGACCGCGATCCCGGCCGCGTCCGCCGGGCCGCTGTCCGACCGCGGCCCCGTGCCCAGTGCCGCACAGACGCTGGGCGCCGACAAGCCGTCGCCACAGGTTCTGAGCGCGCTGCAACGAGATCTGCGTCTGACACCCACTCAGGCGGCCGCCCGTCTGGTCAACGAGGCGGAGGCCGGCACCCGGGCGGGCCTCCTGCACAGCGCGCTGGGGACGAGCTTCGCGGGCGCCTGGGTCCAGGGCGCGACCTCGGCCACGCTGACCGTCGCGACCACCGACCGCGCGGACCTTCCGCTCATCAGGGCTCAGGGCGCCAGGGCCGTGGTCGTCCGCTGGGGAATGAACGACCTGCAGAAGGTGAAGCAGAAGCTGGACCTCGCGGCCCAGCGCGCCGGGACCACCGACGCGCCCGTGTGGTATGTCGACGTCCGGACGAACCGAGTGACAGTACAGGCCACGAGCCGATCGGCGGCCAGGGCGTTCGTCAAGGCGGCCGGCGTCGCGACGGACCGCACGGCCATCCGTCTGTCGGCCGAGCGGCCACGCCTTCTGAAGGATCTGGTCGGCGGAGACGCCTACTACATCGACGCCGCGGCACGCTGCTCGATCGGCTTCTCCGTCACCAAGGCGCAGCAGCAGGGCTTCGTCTCGGCCGGCCACTGCGGCAGACCGGGTTCCAGGACCGCCGGGTACGACCAGACCGATCAGGGCACCTTCCAGGCGTCCACGTTCCCGGGCAAGGACATGTCCTGGGTGGCCGTCAATGCCAACTGGACCGCCACCCCCGACGTGAGGGCGGCGAGCGGCCAGCGGGTGCAGGTCGCCGGATCCGTGCAGGCACTGGTCGGCGCCTCGGTGTGCCGCTCCGGTTCCACCAGCGGCTGGCACTGCGGCACCATTCAGCGGCTCGGCACGACCGTCCGCTACGCCGAGGGCACCGTCAACGGGCTGACCCAGACGAACGTGTGCGCGGAACCCGGTGACTCCGGAGGCCCCTTCATCGCCGGCGCGCAGGCCCAGGGCGTCACCTCGGGCGGCTCCGGGGACTGCACCAGAGGGGGAACCACGTTCTTCCAGCCCGTCAACCCGATCCTCGGCGACTTCGGCCTCACCCTGAAGACCACGAGCCAGACCACCGCGACCCCCGTGCAGAACAGCGGGCAGACCGACGTCTGGAGTGCGGGACGGGTCTACCAGGAGGGGGCGACGGTGAAGCTCGGCACGGCGCTCTACCGCTGTCTGCAGACCCACCAGGGCCAGAGCGCCTGGGCACCTGATGTCACCCCGGCCCTGTGGCAGCGCATGTGACGTTCCAGTCCGCCCGGGCGCGGCACCGGTTCGCGCCCGGGCGGGTAGGCGTCCCGCGCACAGCGGTCACGACCATCCGTCCGCGAGCAGTCCGTACGCCGTCGTGATGAACGGGTCGTGCGCCCGGAACCGCCGGGTGCACAGCGCCACCAGGGCCGTGCCGGTGTCCGGCCGGAATCCCAGGAACGCCTGCTGGCCGAGGGTGGCCCCGCTGTGGAAGTACATCGGCCCACCGGCCGTCGGATGCCGGAACCAGCCCACCGTGTGCACATGGCGGTGACCGATCCCGCGCCGCAGCACAGGACGGCGTACGGCCCTGAGCGCGTCCTCCAGCCGGGAGCCGGCTGGTCGGAGGTGGGCTTCGAGGAAGGTGAGCAGGTCGTACGGCGTGGCTCGGAGGGCGCCGGCCGCCTGGAAGCCGCCCGCGTCGAAGGCCGGGGTCGGTGTGTGCCCGTCCTTGCGCCGGCCCACCGCGTCGAGCCGCGTATCGGGGTCCGCCGCTCGCGGGACCGTGCCGTGGAGCCCCAGAGGACGCAGCACACGGGTCCGCAGCAGGTCCTCCCACGGGGTGTCGGTGGCCGCCGCGAGCGCGAGTCCGAGCACGGCCACGCCGAAGTTGGAGTAGCGCCATCGGGTCCCGGGCCGATGCCTCGAACGGTGCCGTAGAAAGGCCGCTTCGACCCGCGAGGCGGGGTAGCGGGCGTAGGGGTTGCTGTGCCAGGCGGGCAGTGCGCGGGCGTAGAAGTCGGCGGGCAGTGCGGGCAGGCCCGAGGTGTGCGTGATGAGGTGGGCCGGCGTGACGGGTGGCGTCCGCTCGGGGCGCTCGGGGTCCAGCAGAGCGGCCGCGGACTCGGCTCCGGTCACCACACCGTCCTGGATCAGCCGGGTGAGCAGCAGCGCCGTGAAGGTCTTGGTGGCGGACCCGATCTCGTAGCGCAGATCCTCGCGGGGGAGCGGTGGTGCGGGGGCGGTCCCGCCGCAGCGCACGAGGCGCCGCCCGTGCCGGGACAGGGCGAGGAGGACGTCGGGAGCGTCGACCGCGTCGACAACGGCCTCGAGTCGCGCGCCGAGCAGCGGATCGTCGGGCGTCGGGCTCCCGGACGGCGACTCCTCGTCCAGGCCGGCCGGCGGTCCGGGCCAGAGCGCCGCGCGGCCGGTCATGACATCGCCTGCACGAGCTCGGTCAGGGCGCGGGAGGTGGCCAGCGTGGAGGCGAAGGCGGCGACCAGCGTCGGGTGGTACACGGCGTCGAACAGCGCGTCACGGTCGTCGTACTCTGGCATGGCGCGTACGGCGGGCATGGCGCCGTCCTCCTGCTGCGCGGCGGCGAAGGCCGCCCAGCCGCGTTCGTCCAGTGTGGGGCGGGGCAAGCAGGCGTCGACTACGAGGAGTTCGCCCACGAGGTCCCAGCGCCGCAGATCCGTCCAGTCGTCGATCCAGGCCGGCAGCCAGAGGGAGAGGTAGTCGGCGAGCGGCGCGGGCAGGCCCCCCGGGTTCTCGCCCCAGTCGGTGAGGTGGAACACGGCGTGGGTGACGTCGTAGGCGATATGTCCCTCCACGGTCCATGGTTCGGGTGTGCGGGCGAGCCAGGTGGCCGCGAGGGCGTCGTGCTCGGGCGGCCGTGGCGTCAGCCCGAAGCGGCGCTGGAAGGCGGCCAGGCCGAGCCGCCGCGTCGGGGTCGTCTCGAAGGCCGCCCAGCTGTCGAGGCGATGGTTCAGTACGGCGGCCCGCTCGATCTCCGGCTGGCGGTAGCCCAGTTCCCGGAAGGGGAGGTAGACCTCGAAGGGGATCGGGGAGATGGGTTCGGTGCGCCGGCCTTGTACCAGGAGGCGTCCGCCGTCCAGGGTCTCGCGCCACACATGGTCGAGGAGCCGGCGGGTGAGGTCGGCCTGGCGTGAGCCGGCCACCCCTTCGCGGAAGAGCACCTTGCCCACCAGGGCGAGTTCACCGACGGGTTTGAACCGCTCCAGGAAACCGGTCTCCGGATCCACGTCGGGTTCGAGGCGGAATCCGTCGCGGTGGTCCCACAGCCATGCGACGGCCCGGGCTCCCACGGTGTGCAGGAGGCGTGTGTCGGTCATCGGGACCCTCCTTGTCCACTGTGCGCGCGCCGCGCCGCGCACTCGGTCTCCCGCCGGTCCGTCGTCCGGACGGCGCGCGACGGGCCCGTCCGGGCGGTCGTGAGCCCGCCGGCGAACGCGGCCATCAGGGTGGAGTGGTAGGCGCGGACGAAGTCGCAGGCGTCACCTGGCTCGGTGGGTCCCGCTTCCTCGGGCAGGGCGCCGGAGTCGAGTTGAGCGTCCGCGACGGCGGCCCAGCCCTCGTGCAGCACCGCCTCCTCGGGCGGGCCGGGCAGGCTCGCGGCGACGGCGAGCAGTTCGCAGCCGAGGTCCCACATCCCGGCTTCCAGACAGGTGGTGAGCCAGGCCGGCAGCCACTGGGCGAGATAGTCCGTCAGGTCGGGCGGGAGACCCGGGCCGCCGCGTCCCCAGTCGGTCAGATGGAAGACGACGTGGGTGAGCGCGTAGCCGGCCGAGCGCTCGAACGTCCACGGTTCGGGCAGCCCGCCGAGCCAGGTCCGTCGTACGGCCTCGTCCAGCCGCTCGTGCCGCTGGAGACCGCAGTGCCGCCCGGCCATGAGGACACCCAGGCGGCGGGTGGGATCCTGCTCGGTGAGCCGCCGGCCCCGGGTGCGGGACAGGGTGGCCGCGGCCTCCTCGAAGCCCCGGTGCCGCAGTCCCGCCGAGGCGAAGGCGGCGTACACCTCCAGGGGGTAGGTGGCGAACGGCTCGGCCCGTTGCAGACGGACGAACAGGTCTCCTCGCTCCGTCTCCCGCCAGGCGAAGGCCAGCAGGTCACGGGCGAGCGCCCGGAGTGGGTCGGAGCGCGGGATGCGCGTACCGAGGCTCGCACACACCTGCGCCAGCTCGCCCAGGGGCTTCCAGGTGCTGTTCACCGGCCCGTCCGAGGACAGGGCGTCCTCGCCCAGGGCGAACCGGTCCCGGTTCCGGGACAGCCAGCCCAGCGCCGCCCCCTCGACCTGCCTGGGCCATGCCGCGGTCACACGGACACCCTGGTGCGCATCGACCGTGCGGCGCGCACCTGGAGAAGCACACGCGGATCGCCGCCGCCCATGAGTTCGACGAAGTCGAGCCCGGAGTCCAGGCCCAGTGTGGCCGGTACCTGGTCCGACACCGCCAGCCACCGTCCCGCGCCGGCCGACTGCTGCCAGTCCCTGCGCCGGATCGCCCGCACGAAGCCCCTGGCGACGTCGAGTGTCCGCTCGCGCGCCACTCGGGCCACCGCGCAGTCCGCGGCAGGCAGTGCGAGGGGTGCCAGTACGGCGAGTTGGTGGGTGAGCGACGGCCAGGGGGCGTCGCCGATCCAGTCCACGCCGGGCTCCGCCTGGCTCTCGTCCGGGCCGCTGCCGGACGCGCCGACGAGCCGCAGCGCGCGCCGCATACCCCAGTGGCTCCACAGGACGGTGGGAGCGGCCTGCGGGCGTGGGGGAAAGGCGTCGAGGGTCCGTCCGAGCAGGGCGAGCCGGTCCTCCGCGGGCGCGGTGCCCTTGAGGATGTCCGGCAGAACCAGATCGGCGCCCAGGACGCGTGCCGCCGCGAGTACGAGGTCGCCTCGCGGCCCGCCGTCGCCGCTCATGTCGGCCGGCGGCGCGTGGCCTCCGCCGGGGAGGGCGGAGGCCACGCGCGAAGCGAGGTCCTGCACCGCGCCCTGCAGGAGGGCGGTAGTACCTGACTGCTTCATGGGCTGTCTCCCGTCGATCGCCTCAGCCCTTCTTGGGCCGCGGTGTCGGGGGCGACAGCAGGAGGTTCGTCGTCCCGGACGACAGGGCCAGCGCGGCGCACTGCCTGCTGTCCCGGTAGACACCGTCCGGCTCGGCGGGGTCGAGCACCGACTCGACCTCGATGTCGAGAACGAGGCCTTCGTCGAGGATGTTCTGGGGGGAAGCCATACCACCATCTCCTTATGGCGTAGCTGTGGGTTTGGCTCACCCCTCTAGTGTCCTGATTTGGTGCACATGATGCGGAAAGCGAGGAAAAATATGAACTGTCTTGTTCAACTTCAAGGCGGGTGGCAACTGCCGCACGCGGAAGTTGACAGGTGAACAGCTGCCGGCGTCAGGTCAGGGTGATTTCCAGGACGGTGACGGAGAACGGCGGCAGAGTGCTGGTGAACGTCGCCGCGACGCCGCTCACGGTGCGGGAGCCGGGCACGAGGGTGTCGGGTTCGGCGAGCGTGTTGGTGGTGGTCGGTGAGGGGCCGGTCAGGACGGTGGCGGTGGCGTTCCTCTTGACCCCCTTGGCCAGTCCCTTCAGCTCGACCGGCACATCCAGCTTCTCCGAACCGGAGTTGACGACCGCGAGGTAGAGCCGTTTCCCGGAGCGGGTCGCCACGGTGGCGAGCCCGGGCAGTGCGCGTGCCGTGGCCGGAAGTACCGTCTCGCCGAGTTTGCTCGTCAGTATCTGCTGCGCCCAGTAGCTGGGCGAGACATAGCTGGTGAGGTTGTCGTAGGCGATCAGGTTGGTCGCCCAGACGTTGTTCTGGACGTGGGAGAACAGCGGGGCGTAGCACTCCATCAGGACCTGGTCGGAGTTGCGGATCAGTCCGGCCAGCCAAGCGGCGTCGCCCAGCGCGGCGTTGAGGTCGGGGGTGGGGCGGCCCTCCTGCGCGGCCCATTCGCCGACGAACACCTTGGTGGAACCGCGGTCCCTGTTGTCGTACTTGTGGGTGGAGGCCTGGGCGGCGGACGGCGCGAGGTAGTAGTGCTCGTCGATCAGGTCCGGGGTGCGGCTCGTCACCGTCGTCGTGGCGATCAGCTTCAGGTGCGGGTACTTCGCCTTGATCGCGTCGTGGAAGGCGGTGAACCGGGCGTCGTAGGAACCCGACGAGTCGAACCAGTCCTCGTTGCCTATCTCCACGAACTCCAGCGGGAACGGCTTGGGATGGCCGTCGGCGGCCCGTCGGGCGCCCCAGGTGCTGGTGACGGGACCGGTGACGTACTCGATCTCGTCGAGGGCGTCCTGGATGAACGGCTGGAGCGCGTCGCCGGTGACGTGTTCGCCCCTCAGGGTGTAGCCGGCGAAGACGGCGAGGACCGGCTGGGCGTGCATGTCCTCGACCCATTGCAGGTATTCGAGGAGTCCGAGCCCGTCGGTGGACCAGTAACCCCAGGCGTCGTCCATGTGGCCGGGGCGCTTCCAGACCGGGCCGATGGTGTTCTTCCAGTTGAAGCGTGTCGCGATGGTGTTGCCCTCGAGGAAGTTGCCGCCGGGGAAGCGCAGGAACTTCGGCTTCAGGGCGACCAGTTTCTCCATCAGGTCGATGCGCAGCCCGTTGGGGCGGTTGTTGTAGGTGGGCGGGAAGAGGGAGACGTGCTGGAGCCAGAGGGCCTCGCCCGCGGCGGCGGGGTCCGCGGTGGTCACGGTCAGCCGCGCGTCGCCCGTCACGGGCACGCCTGAACCGGTGCGCAGGGTCAGCTCGAAGGGACGGTCGGGGAACGCCGTACCGATGTGCGGCACCCGTGCGGAGGCGTACACCGTCGCGCCGTCGGCCGACTCGATCGCCACGGTGAGGGGACCGGTCCGGCGCGACGCCTTGGCGAACAGCCGGGCGGTGTAGGTGGTGCGCGGCCGTACGGGTATGCCCCAGAACCCGTCGTTGGCGACCCCGGCGCGGTTCCCGGCGCCGGTGCCGCTCGGCAGCACGACCTTGAGGGAGCGCGTGAGGACGTCGTTGAGGGGGGTGGTGGTGTCGAGCGCGAGGGTCGTCCCGCCGACGGCGGACCAGTGCACCGGAGCGGTGTCGTCGGCCATCATCGAGCGGTTCTGCACCAGTTCGGCGTAGATGCCGCCCTCGCCGGAGTGGTTGATGTCCTCGAACATCAGGCCGGGAAGGATGGGGGACACGGCGTGCGCGGGGTTGGCGACGTCGACGCTCAGCAGCGGCGTGGTGGACTCCACCGGCACTCCGGCCAGCGTCGCGACCTGGTCGGAGGTGAGCGCGGCCGGGAACAGCCACACGTCGTCGATCAGGCCGTGCCACTGGTCGACGTGCCCGCCGCCGTAGAGCGCGCGGCCGATCGCGGTGTCGCCGGTGCCGGCCCAGCCCGCGGTGTAGGCGGTCTCCCCTTCGAGTACGCCGTTGACGTAGAGGCGGGTGACACCGGCCGAGGGGTCGTTGACGCCGACGAGGTGGGTCCAGGTGCCGGTGGTCGGCGCCGAGGCGGCGGCGGCCACGGCGGCGCCCTGGGTGGCGTCCGAGGCCAGCCGGGCGAAGGCGAAGGTGCCGGTGTCGTCGCGCAGGCCCAGGTAGAAGGCGCTGACGACCTTTCCGTCGATGCTGACGGCGGTCTGATAGCCGCCCAGCTGACTGAGGTTGACCCAGGCGGCCACCGAGAACGCGGCGGACGTGTCGACCGCGGGTCCGGACGTCGTGGCGTTGCCGCCCGCCGTGAGGCCGAGGCTGTGGGCGCCGACCTTGCCGGTGTCCCAGCCGGCTCCCCCCTGGAGCGTGGCGGTGTGGGCGTTGCCCGACGCGTCGGCGGCGGAGGTGCCGGAGCCCTCGTCGAAGCTCCAGTGCGCGGCTGCGGAGGGGAGGGTGACGTCGGTGGCGTCGGCGGTCGTTCCGGCACGGCCGGCGGCCACGGCGGGGGTGGCGGCGGCGAACGTCCCGGCCAGGGAGGCGACACCGATGGCGGTCAGGACGGTTCTGCGGCGCGGTCCGGCTGGGGAAGGCATAGGGGATTTCCTTTGCTCTCAGGGCGAATTGGTCGGGACGACCGGGCACGGCCGGGACGGTGACCCGCGCCCACGCCTGGATCAGCGTGCTCCGAGCCCCGGTGTGCGGGAGGCCTCGGGTGACCGGAATGTGGGCGCTAACATTTATGGCTCTCAGTCGTCAGACGGTGAGCTGTATACGGGGTGATACGGGCGAACGGGCCGTTATCGATCGGTCGGCGATGATCGACGGCTCTGGCGGCTCCGCCTTTTTACGGCGAGATGAACGCCGGGGTCAACACCACTGAACAGTCAAGAGTGCGGAAACAAAACCTGTGCCGTCTGTTTACTCCAGTGTTCAACAGGGCCGTAAGTGACCAGTGTTGGAACGGAATGGCCAGGCCAGAAGGGTTCCGTCGCGGAGAGAACCGCGGGAAGCGCGTCGAGTCGAGAGGGCGGAGGCTCTTGACCGGCCCTCAATGTGTGCGCTAACAATCCGTCGCGGTGAGCTGCTCCGGGCAGGGGAGGGAGGAATGCGGCAGAGGGGGCGCGGGAGGGTGTCCGATGCGTGCGCTACCGGGCGGACGGAGGTACACGGACGACTGCGGTTCCGGCGTCCAGATCCACCATGGTCCGGTGCGGCGGTGCTCCGTCCTCGTCCTCGTCCTTCAGAAGGAGCGCCGACTGGCGCTCCTTGAGTTCGCTCTGCTTGCCCGGGGAGAAGCTCGCGTGCAGCTGCTCGAAGCCCGTTGCCGAGATCTGTCCCTGCCTGGCGCCGTTGCGCCACGGCAGCAGCCCGGCCCGCCCTGCGCGCAGAAGCAGCTGATCGGCGAAGGCCAGCGCGGTCAGGACGATGACCAGTCCGGGCAGAGTCATGAAGACGGCGAATCCCATGCGCCCAGTATCGGGGGCAGGGAGGCGCTCACACGTCGACTTCGGAAATATGTACGACCGTCCGGACGGCGGGGGCACGGTGATCGCCCTCAGGTGTCCACCTGTCTGTGCCCGGTCCGGGGGGAGCGCAGTTCGCGATGGACCGCCCAGGCCACCGACACCATCGGCACCGCCACGACCGCGCCGACCACCCCGGCCAGGATGCCGCCCGCGATGACGGAGACGGCCACGACGACGGGGTGCAGGCGGACCGCCCAGCTCATCACCAGCGGGTGCAGTACATGGCCTTCGATCTGGCCGACGATCACGATCAGCGCGAGGACCACGATCGCGATCACCGGCCCACGGGAAGCAAGGGCGACCACCGTGGCCACGCCCAGCGCGATGGGCGATCCGACGAGCGGGATGAACGCGGCGAAGAACTCCAGCAGGGTCAGCGGCAGGGCCAGCGGCACCCGCAGCACGAACAGGGCGATCCCGACCAGGACGGCGTTGGTGGCCGCGACGATGACGATGCCCCGTGTGTACCCGGCGAAGGTCCGCCACGCGGCACGGCCGGCCCGGTTCCACGGGTCGCGTGCGGGCTGCGGCAGCAGCTCCTGGAACCAGCGCCAGAACCGGTCGCCGGAATGGACGAAGAACAGTGAGCAGAACAACGCGAGCACCGCCGCGGTCAGCACCTCCACGAGCCGTCCGGCACCGCTCACCGCGCTGCTGATCAGCGTGGAGCGGTGCTGGGACACGAAGGTGTTCACCTTGTCCTGAAGGTCCGACGTCACCGTGGGGCTCACATGGAAGGGAGGTCCCCGCAGCCACCGTTCGATGCGGCCGACGCCTCCGCTGAACTCGTCCCCCAGCCGGCCCCACTCGCTCGCGACCAGTTCCCCGACGAGTGCCAGCAGCCCGAGCACCACCATCAGGCTTCCGACGACACTCACCACCACGGCCAGGGCCCTCGGCAGCCACCGCGCCAGCAGATCGGCGAGCGGACGCAGGACGGAGGTGACGACGAGGGCGAGGAACAGCGCCACGGCGACCAGCTGCAGACGTCCCAGGATCACGAAACCCGCGTACACGGCCGCCCCGAGCACCAGCAGCCGCCACGCGTACGCGGCACTCACCCTCAGCCCGTGGTGCACGGCCGCGCCGTCCCCGGCCCGCCGCGCCGCTGAGGCCGCCCTGCGCGCCGAGCCCACGGTCCCCGTGCCGTGGGCCGGTCGACTGCCCAGCACGACGTAACGCATCCGCCGCGGGCCGTGACGTCCGCCGGACCCGGCACCCGGACGCCGACGCGGCCGACGCGAGGCGTCGCTCACCTGTGTCTCACCACCTCACGCCATCGAAGCCCTGCAGCTACGTGTCCCCAGACTGACCAATTTCTAAATCGGGACAATTCGGAAGGAGGGTTCGTCTGGGGGGCGAGGCCACCGCAGTCGTCGGCCCGATCGGTTCTCGCTTCACCCGAATGTCGACGAGGCGTTCCCCGAGGAAGTGCCCCCAGGCGAGCGGGGCGGCGGAGCTGCCGCCGCCTGATGTCTCCGCTCCACATCGACGTCTCCTGGCTGCTGGATGTCCAGGAGGGCGCGCTCGGCCACGACGATCTCTCGGTCTCGGACTACTCGGCGCTGGTGGCCGCCGTCGCCCGTCACAAGACCCGGCTGCCCACTCTCGCGGCAGCCGACCCGGACGCTGCCTGGCGCGCCGCGGCCCTGCTGCACACGATCGTGCGGCTGGATCCGCTGCCGCATCGCACGAGCCTGTACGCCGCATTCATCGCCGCCCAGTACATGGCCCAGGCGGGCGAGGGCATCGATCCCCCCTACGGCGCCCTGTCGGATCTGGTCCGCCAAGTCCGCAACACCCGCATCGGCGTCCAGGAAGTCGCCACTCGGCTGCGCGACTGGAAGGTGTAGCGGCGGCCGCGGCGGGGCGCGGGTCGCCGGTGGGGCGGTGCCGGCCCGGGGGGTGAGGCGGCTGACGTGACACACGGGGAGCGTTGCACGCTCCCCGTGTGCGGGGCGCTCCTCGGCGTGCGAGGGCGTTGCCCGTCGGTGCCGTCAGGAGCGGCGCGTCCGGCGGGTCGTGTACAGCGCCGCGCCGCCGAGGGCGATCACCGCGGCGGCGGTGCCCGCTATCAGGCCGACCGGTGCGCTGGAGCCGGTCTCGGCCAGCGGCGGGGTGCTGCCGCTGGGGGAGGGCTTCGGAGTGGTGGGAGGCGAGGACTGCAGCGGCGGGACGTGCGAGGTGGTCGGCGGGGTGCTGGTCGAGGTGACGGGCGTGGGGGTGGTGGGCGGCGTCGTGTTCTGGGTGGGCGGCTGGCTCGCCGGGGGCGTGCCGGGGGTGGCCGGCGTCGACGAGGAGGGCGTCGGAGTGGGGGAGCCGGGCTGGTCAGGGGTGCAGGGCTTGTCGCCCCCGTTCCAGGCGGCGATGAGGTGGTACGGCGTCACGATGTTGCCGGGCTGGTACGGGGCGGGACCGTGGCCCTCGCCCGTCTTGCCGTCGTAGATGATGTCGTCGCCGTAGAGGTCGATCTGCCCGTAGCAGTCGGGCGTCTTGACCGAGAGCTTCTGCCAGGTGTGCTTGGCGTCGTCGCCGCCCGCCACGTCGGCGGAGGTGAGGTACACCGTGGCGTGGTCGATGAGCGTCTGGTGGCCGGAGGTGTACCAGTTGGAGCCCTCGGTGGAGTACTCGGCCAGGGAGACCGGGTACTTGCAGTCGGCGCCGACGGTCTGGCCGGGAGCCAGGCGCACCTCGACGGTGCCCGGAACGGATGACCACTGGTGGAAGCCGCCCTGCGAGGTCCAGTCGGCACCGACCGGCTTTCCGTCGCCGTCGACGACGCGGTACTGCACGGTCGCGGACTGGCAGGAGCCGCCGGTGGTGGCGCTCGCGGAGGTCGCTCCGACCACGGGTGCGGCCGCGAGGAAGGCGGTGGTGGCGAGGGCCGCCGCGGTTCTGGAGCGTGAGGAGTGCGTCAAGATTCTGCCTCTGATCAAGGGTGTGGGAGGTGGTGGTGCGCGAACGGTCGGGATACGCGGAGACGGGAGACTCTGCGGCACGGCCACTCGCGTCACACGGCTCACTCAGGACGCAGTGAGTGATCCAGATTCTTGCCAGTTCACCTAACTCCCGTCAAACATCCGCGAGTTCACCACAACGCGGAGGGTGGATTCCGGGGTCGGTGTCCACGCATTTGCCCCACAGCGACCTGGGTTGTGGAGACCGGCCCGCCCCGGGTGGTCGATTCAGGAGGGCTGGCGCACCTCGGATGTCAGAACGCGGTCGAGCGCCGCGCGGCCCGCCGGTCCCCAGGCCGGCTTGCCACCGGGCAGACCCCTGTCCCCGTTCTGGCCCATGAGGATGAGGAAGAGGCTTTTCATGGCGGCCAGTCCACGGGCGCGGCGGATCGTGGCTTCGTCCGCGCGGTCGTACGTCTCGAAGAACCGGGGACCCGCGCCCTCGGGGAGCAGCACCCAGGCGGCGGCGAGGTCCCACGCGGGATCGCCGGCGAACAGGGAATCGAAATCGATCACACCGGCGAGTGTGCCGTCGGAGACGACGACGTTCGCGGGATGGAGGTCACCGTGCAGCCATACGGGCGGGCCGTCCCACTCCGGCGCCGCGACCGCGTCCTCCCAGACAGCGCGGACGGCGCGGAGAGCGGCGGCGCCGGCGGCGTCGGTCCCGAAGCCACCGGCGATGACGGCGTTCAGGAAATGCTCGAAGCCGTCCGTGCAGTTCCTCGGGTGAGCGCCGCGGTCCGAACTCGCCGGCGCCTCGGCGGGCGCCTCCGCGTGCAGCGCCCTGAGGAAGTCCGCCAACCTGTCGGCCGCGTGGTCGCCGCGGCTGATCGAACCGTGGTCCAGCGGCTCGCCGCGCACCCATGTCATCACGGCCCAGGGCCTCGGAAAGCGCGTGGACGGTTCGCCGATCCGCACCGGCGCCGGAACGGGGAGCGGAAGACGCGGGGCCAGAAAGGGCAGCCACCGGCACTCCTTGCGCAGGAGGTCCTGGGTACTTTCCATGCGCGGCATGCGTACGGCGAGCTCGTCCCCAAGACGCCACATCTGGTTGCCCCAGCCGCCGGCCACCTCACGGATGGGCAGCCCCGCGAGGTCGGGATGCTGGTCCTGGAGCAGATCGTGCACCAGATCCGCGGTGATCTCGATATCGGAGTCGGTCATGCGGAGCCACGGTACGTGACCCGAAGGAGGCGACGACGTGCGTCGCGCAGGCCGCCGCCCCCAGGGCGAGGAGATGGTGAGGTTTCTCGCGGATCAGCCGACGTCGACGACCTTCCACAGCTGGCTGGTGTCAGTGCGTCGGCTCCGAGGGTTGTGAGGGCGCCCGGGCCTCGCCGCTCGCGGTGGGCACGTCGGCCCTGATCAGGCCCTGCGCACGCATCTCGGCCCAGAGGCCGTCGGGGACGGGCCGCGCGTGCAGTCCGACGTTGCGGCGGACCTGTTCCGCGGTGCGCATGCCCAGGGTGACGTTGACGACGGAGGGGTGCGTGGAGGGGAAGGCGATGGCGGCGGCCGGCAAGGTGGTGCCGTACCGCTCGCAGACCTCGGCGAGGGCCTGCGCCCGGTGCACCAGGTCCCTCGGGGCGTCCTGGTAGTCGTACTTCATGCCTTCGGTGGGTCGGTCCTGGGAGAGGAGGCCGGAGTTGAAGACGCCGACCGCGACGACGCTTTTGCCGTGGGCCTGGGCGGTGGGCAGGACGTCGTCGAGGGCGGACTGGTCGAGGAGGGTGTAGCGTCCGGCGAGCATGACCATGTCGGCGGGGGTCTCGCGCAGGAAGCGGGCGAGCATGGCGGACTGGTTCATGCCGGCGCCGATCGCGTCGATCACTCCTTGGTCGCGTAGTTGGGCGAGGGCGGGCATGGCTTCGTCGGCGGCTTGTTGCCAGTGGTCGTCGGGGTCGTGGAGGTAGACGATGTCGAGGCGGTCGAGGCCGGTGCGCTCGAGTGTCTCGTCGATGGAGCGCAGGACGCCGTCGCGGCTGAAGTCCCATTGGCGGCGCAGGTCGTCGCGGACGACGAAGCCCTCGGTGTCGACGCCTCGCGGTTGTTCGTTGGGCACGAGGAGGCGGCCCACTTTGGAGGAGACGACGTACTGGTGGCGGGGCCGGTCGCGCAGGGCGGCGCCGAGTCGGTGCTCGGAGAGGCCGAGGCCGTAGTGCGGGGCGGTGTCGAAGTAGCGGATGCCGGCTTGCCAGGCGGCGTCGAGGGCGGCCGATGCGTCGTGGGGAGCGGTCACCCGGTAGAGGTTGCCGATCACCGAGGCGCCGAAGCCGAGTTCGGTGAGTTCGACGCCGGTGTGCTGGATCTTTCGGCGGTGCAAGTCGCGCTCCTGGGGGCAGGGTCGGGGACGCCGGTCGGCGTCTGGGTCTGAGCGGCGCGATGTCCGGTGCGGCGGGTACGTCGTTCAGGTGGGGGTGTCGCCCTCCCCGGCGGCGCGGGCAAGGCCGTAGAACGCGGTCGCGGTTCCGGCGAGGAGCGCGTGGGCGTCGCTCTCGCTCCAGCCGGTGAGGAGTTCGTCGACGGTGGCCGCCCAACGGTTCCAGCCGCCCGCCAGGTTGGCGACCGGCCAGTCCGAGCCGAACATCAACCGGTCGGGGCCGAAGGCCGAGAGCAGCACGTCCCAGACGGGGCGGATGTCGGCCGTCGTCCAGCGGGTGTGGTCGGCCTCGGTGATCAGCCCGGAGACCTTGCACACCACGTGCGGGTGTGCGGCCAGCCGCCGTATGCGCTGTTCCCAGTCCGCGATGTCCTGCCGGGCGATGACCGGCTTGCCCGCGTGGTCGAGGACCTGGGGCAGGTCGGGGAAGCGTTCCGCGAGCCGGATCGCCTGGTCGAGCTGGTGATCGCGGACGAGCACGTCGTAGCGCAGTCCGCGATCCCGCACGGCCCGCAATCCCCTTTCCACGTCGGGGTGTTGCAGCCAGTCGGGGTCCTTCTCGCCCTGGACGAGGTGCCGCAGGGAACGCAGGTGGCCACCGCCCGGACCGGCGGTCAGCTGGTCGAGCACGTCGCCGATCGCCGGGGACGTCAGGTCGGCCCAGCCGACCACGGCCTGGATCAGCGGCTCTCGCTCGGCGAGCGCGAGCAGGTCCTCGGTCTCGGCGACCTCCGTGACGCACTGCACGACCACGGTGCCGTGCAGCCGCCGCCCCGCGATGGCGCGGGTGGCGGTGGAACGCAGGTCGTCGGCGGTGAAGGTGCGGCGGATCGGTGCCACGTCGGGGTCGTCGAGCCAGGGTTGTGGACGCTGGGCGAGGTCCCACAGGTGGTGATGGGCGTCGACGAGCACAGGTGCGTTCACGAGGTGATCCAAGTCGGGTCGGGTCGGGTCGGGCTGGTGCCGGGGCCGGGTCAGGCGGTCGTGTCGTCGGTGGGCGGGCTCAGGTGCCAGACCTCCGGCAGCTCGCTCCACTGGCGGTCCTCGCCCCGGTCGGGCCAGGGCTCCTGGCAGGGGTCGGTGAGCTTCCACCAGCGCTGTGTCTCGGGGTCGGCCTCGATGGACGCCATGTCCGCCTCGAAGTCCTCGCCGTGGTACTCCAGGTAGGCGAACAGCACGTCACCGTGGAGGAAGATGCTGTAGTTGCGGATGTTCGCCCGGTGCAGGGCGGCTTCGACGCCGGGCCACACGGCTGAGTGGAGCCGGAGGTACTCCTCACGGTGTTCGGGGCGGAGCCTGATGGTCTGGGCGATGCGCTTCACGCCGATTCCCCTGTCGTGTCGGTGGAGTTGGCCCGGTCGGCCGCCGTGTCGAACGGCGTGCGGTAGCTGGGTGTGCGGGTGCGCAGCCCGAGCCGCAGAGTGAGCCGGATGCGGGTGGAAGCGGGCAGACGGACCGTCAGGGTGGGGCTGTCACAACGGAGTTCCGTCTCGCCGACCAACGGCTCGGTGTGGCCGTAGTCGTACATGTCCCCGATCCAGGCGTCGTCCGCGCAGGTCGTGTACCGGACCCCGGTGATGGTGTGCTCGGCGAACGCGCCCGCCTGGACGACGACCGTGCGGCCGGTGCCGGGGGAGAGGTTGACGAGTTCGACGGTGGTCGCCTCGGGGTCGATGGAGGTGACCAGGGCGGCGACGTCCGCGGGCAGACCGGCCCGACGGGCGTCGGCGTCGTGGTACCGCAGCCGTGCCTGCTGCAGACCGCCCTGGTACATCACCTGAGGGCCGCCCCAGGTCAGCTGCACCAGGGCCTCGGTGGCCACCGGGTTGCACTGCTGCCACACATGGATGTCGGCCTCGGGGATGTCCAGGTCGCGATAGCGGTCGACGCGCCGCAGCCGGTGGCGTATCTGTGCCTGGGCGGCCGCGAGGATCCGCTCCGGGTAGCCGGGGTCGTCTCCGGCGAGGAAGGCGAACCACGCCTTCTCGTGACCGGACTCCTCCTTGGCCCGGAACGGCCGCACGGTGCGCCAGTCGATACCGTCGGCCTCGCGCAGCCGTTCCAGCCGGGCGCGGTCGGCGTCCGAGGAGGTGTGGTGCCACAGCGCCACCGGCACGGGGGCTGTGGCCGGGTTGTAGTCGAACCAGCCGGAGTCGTTGTGCCGGAACGGCAGGTGGAGGGTGGGCGTGTGGCGGTCCGGGCCGAGTTCCGCCACCCACTTGGAGGGCAGGCTGGAGTCGGCCTCCGTGTGGGGCATGACCTTGCCGCGGTCGATGAGGGCGTCGAGGGAGGTCGCGACCATGGAGAGGTAGTCGTCGTCCCCGGTGGCCGTCGCCGCCGCGAGCGCCGCCACACAGGCCGCGTGACCGACGCTGTGCCAGCCGTGCGGCCAGGACCAGCCGTAGTGGCCGCCGTACCAGCGTCCTTCCAGGAGACTGCCGACGACCCCGTCCGGGCCGACGTTGTCCGGGATCAGGCCACCGTGTCGCCGGGTGCGCTCGCGCCAGGCGCCCACGTACTCGACGATCCAGTCGCGGTAGCGCTCCTCGCCGGACAGGATCCAGGCGTTGAGGACGAGGCCGGCCGCGGCGAGGTTGAGCGCGGTGTCCCCGACGCCCATCCGGTCCCGCATCTGGTCGCCGAGGCGGGGGTCCGCCGACAGCGGGAAGGGCCCGTCCGCTGCCTCGGGGAGCCACTCCAGCGGGAAGCCGTAGGTCTCCGCCTCCTTGAGCAGCCAGGGGTATACGTCGCCGTCGAACAGGCCGGTGCGGTCGGGGTCGCTGCCGTTGTGCGGGCGGGTGATGATCCGCCGCTCGGGGTCGTAGTTGCCCTTGGCGGGGTCGACGTACAACTCGGCGAAGCGCAGGGCGCGTTCGGCCCAGCGGTCGGGGGCCGCCATGCACAGGAAGTAGAGCAGCAACAGGCTCTCGCCCTGGTGGAACCAGTCGTAACCGCGCTCGAACTCGTCGCGCAGCATGTCCAGTTCGGTGAGCTGCCGGGTGACGCCCTCCCAGTGCCGCTCGCTGGCGGGCAGGAGGTCGTCGGCGCCGCCGAGGAGGTAGAGCTGGGGCCAGTTGAAGAAGACCTCGTAGAAGTCGTCCACACCGTCGCGGCTGGTCAGCCGGCCGTGGTAGTTCAGCCGTCCGTCGGGGCCGGTGAAGGCTCGCTCGAAGTGGCGCCAGGCGTGGTCGAGGAGGTCGAACAGCGCGCGTTGGGCGACGGCCCAGCCGGGGGGTTCGAGCAACGGGACCGTGGCCCGGACGTCCGGTGCGGGGGAGGGCCGGTCGGCGGCCGGGGTGTCGTCGCCGGAGGCGTGGGGGTGAGGGCTGAAGGGCATGAGAGCGGTCACTCCTTGGTGGCGCCGGCGAGCATTCCGCTGACCAGGAAGCGCTGGGCGAAGAGGAACACGACGAGCACCGGTGTGATGGCCACCAGTGTCGCCAGTGCCAGTTGCGGGCGTTGGATGGCGAGGTCGCCGACGGTCGGGTTGAACGACGGCACATTGCTGAGCAGACTGCCGACGCCCACCTGGATCGGCATCTGGTCGCTCTCGGGGAGCATCACGTACGGCAGGAAGTAGTTCGTCCAGTTGGCGACGAAGCTGAAGAAGCCGACCAGGGCGATGACGGGGGTCGCCAGGGGCAGGGCCACATGGCGGAAGACGCCGAACTCGGAGCAGCCGTCGATCCGGGCCGCGGCCAGGAGGTCCCTGGGCACGGCGGTGGTGAAGTAGATGTACGTCAGGTACACCCCGAACGGGTAGAACGAGTACGGCAGGATGATCGACCACATGGTGCCGATCAGGTGCACCGCGTTGATCTCCAGGAAGAGCGGCACCACCAGCGTGGCGTTCGGCATCAGCATCACGACCAGGGTGGCGATCAGCAGCGCGTGCCGGCCGCGGAACTCGGTCATCGCCAGCGCGTAGCCGGCGGGAATGGCCAGGCAGAGCGTGATGACCAGCGAGATCGCGGCATAGAGCGCGGAGTTGCGCAGCCACACCAGGATGGCGTCGTCCTGGAAGGCGGTGAGCGCGTGCCAGTTGGCCGACAGCGCGTGCCAGGACCCGAAGGACAGCGGGTTGCCGTGGACCAGTTGCTGGTCGGTCTTGGTCGCCGCGAGCAGCAGCCACAGCACCGGCAGCACGAAGAACACCACGAACACGGTGAGGACGGTGCCCGCCAGCAGCCGGGACGCGATCTGCCCCGGGGGCCGGCGGCGCGGCCGTGCCTCCCCATGGCGGCCGAGGCTCCTGGCGCTCCAACCGCCTTCCGCGCGGGGGCCGTTGGCGAGGGGCGTGGGTCGGGTGTCAGTCCGCATCGAAGAACCCCGATCGTGCGACGAAGACACCGGCGACCGACAAACTGACGACCAGGAGCTCCACCGAGACCGCGGCGGCGCCGTTGATGTTGTTCATCTGGAAGGCGAAGTCGTACGTCAGCTGGTTGAGCGAGTAGTCGCGTCCGGCCACGCCCGTGCTGGCGAGGGACAGCAGCTGCGGTTCGACGAAGAGCTGGGCGCCGCCCGCGAAGGCGAGGATCACCATGTAGACGATCCACTTGCGCAGCATCGGGATCTGTACCCGCCAGGCGGTCTGCCAGCCGTTCGCCCCGTCGATGCGGGCGGCCTCCATGACGTCCTTGGGGATGTTGTTGAGCGCGCCGTACATGACGACGATCCAGCCGCCCGCGCCGGTCCAGAACGCGATGATCGTGAACAGCAGCGCCAGGTTGCCGGGGGCGATGACCTCACCGAAGGTGTGGAAGCCGAGTGTCTCCAGCAGGGAGCTGACGGGGCTGACCGTGGGGTCGAGCATGAACAGCCACACCAGGACGCTCGCCGCACCGGCGAGGGCTCCGGGGATGTAGTAGAGGAAGCGCAGCGCCTGACTGACCGGCCCGGAGGACAGCTTGTGCAGGAGGAGCGCCAGGACCACCACGAACACCACGAGGGACAGGAGCCAGAAGACCAGGTACAGGGCCACGTGGCCCAGGGAGGAGACGAAGCGGAAGTCCTGTGCCGTGGTGACGAAGTTGGAGAGGCCGGTGAAGGCGCCTCCGGCATCGGTGAACGCGAAGTAGATCGCGTAACAGGTCGGAAGGACGCCGAAGGCGATCAGCAGCAGCACATAGCCGGCGACGAATGCCACGCCGGCCCGGCTCTGCCGGGAGGTGCCGCGAGGGCGCCCCCGGGCAGAGCCGGCCGAGGAGTGCGTGACGGTCACTTGGAGACCTTGTATCCGTCGGCCTCGGCGTACTTGACGATCGAGTCCTGCCAGGCGGGCAGCAGCGACTCGATGGTCTTGCCCTGCGTCAGGCCGGGCTTGACGGTGGCGGCCCAGACGGCCTCCTGGCTGAACTGGCCCGAGCCCCAGTCCGACCACACGTGCGAGGAGGCGTCCTTGAGGGCGGTGAGGTCGCCGTCGAAGTACCCGGAGGCGGCCTGCGCCTTGAGCCAGTTCTCGGCGGCGGGCGCGTACGCCGGGAAGCCGGGGGCCTTCTCACCCTGGTAGGCGTTGTCGGTGGTGACCCACTTCAGGAAGTCGGTGGCCGCCTTGAGGTGGGTGGAGTGCTTGGACAGCAGCCAGGTGCCGCCGCCCACGTTGCCGGTGGACGGCGAGGTGTCGCCCTGCCACTGCGGCATGGGCGCCACCGCTGTCTGCTTGGCCGGGGTCTTGAGGCCGTCCTTGAAGACCGCGCCGCCGTACCAGGCCGGGCCGGGCATGAGCAGGACCTTGTCGGCCTCGTTCTTGGCGAAGTCGGTGCTGAAGACGCCGCTGATGGACATGGACTTGTCCTTGATCAGTACGTCCAGCAGCTTGGCCATCTTGGTGCAGGCCTCGCTGGTGGTGTTGACCGAGACGGCCTTGGGGCCGGTGATGTGGTTGGCGCCGCACTTGCTCGCCCACATGTAGATCTCGGGGGTGAAGGAGTCTCCCGCGTCGCCCACGAGGTAGCCGGGGTGCTCCTTGGCGACCTTCTCGCCGAGCGCCTGGTACTCCTCCCAGGTCGTCGGTACCGAGTAGCCGAACTTCTTCAGCAGCGGCGCGTTGTACCAGAGCACCGCCTGGGAGAGGTCGTTGCGCAGGCAGTAGAGGGTCCCGTCGACCGTGCAGACGTCGTTGGCCCCCTTGGCGAACCCGCCGAGGGTCGCGTCCGGGATCAGACCCTTGTTGAGGGGCGCCGCGAAGCCCGCACTCACGGCCCAACTCGCCTCGTTGTTCTGGGAGCTGAAGACGACGTCCGGCCAGCCCTTACCGGTGCGGTTGAACAACTGGACCTTCGTCTGCAGGTAGTTGGACCCGTTGGCGTCGCCGTCGTAGCTGACGATGTTCAACTTCACGTCCGGGTGCGACGCCTGGTACTGCTTCGCCGCGTCCATGCGGGTCGCGTCCACCCAGACGGTCAACGCCCTGTTGTTCTGGGCGGCCTGGGCGAATCCGTCCTTGTTGGTCGTGCCGCTGGTGCCACCACCGCCGCCACAGGCGGTGACGGTGAGCAGCACGGTGGCGGCACAGCCGGCCAGCAACGCGGCTCGTCTCCCGCTGGTCCCTGTCTCCCGGGCGGCCGAAGGCTTGTAGACGGACATGAGCGACTCCACTGGGTTTGCAATGAGGCGGCTGGCGGCTCTGTCGTACCGCCGCGGAAGAAATTAGCCGCCATATAGAAGGCAGAGTCAAGGGGTGTGTAGGGCTTTTCCAGGCTTCATTGAGCGCGTCAGACGCACTCTTGCGATCTCGTTACCTGCATAAATCGACATCAAAGCCATGAATCACACGCTTGATCAAAATCAAAGTCGGCCTCAAATGAGTACTACTCATTTTGATCTGGGGTACGATGAGCCCGGCTTCAGGCCGATCAGGCACCCTCGTCGCAGTCACCCGGAGGCAGCACACATGAACGACACGCCCGCCGTGCCAGCAGTGGTGAACGGCGCGGACGAGCGGCGCGACTACCGGCCCGGGTACGAGATCGTGGCAGAGCGGATCCTCGAGTTCATCGCCGAGGCGCGTCTGGTCCCGGGTGACCGCATGCCCACGGAGAACGACCTCGCGCAGCAGTTGGACACCAGTCGAGCGGTGGTCCGGGAAGCGGTGAAGATCCTCTCGGCGCTGGGCCGGGTGCGGGCGCACAAGGGACGCGGGCTGTTCGTCGCGGACGACGACGGCATGCTGATCAGCAGTCGCTGGGGTGGTTTCTTCCGTCCCGTGGACCTCGATCACGTGCTCATGCTGTTCGAGTTCCGCAGGGTGCAGGAGATGGCCGCCGCCAGGCTCGCGGCCACCCGCGCCACGCCCGCCGAACTGCGCTCCGTCGAGGTCGCCATGCAGCAGTGCCGGCACGGGTACGTCCATGGCGAGGTCGACGTCTTCAACCGGGCGGACGACGACTTCCACGCGGCCGTGGCAGCGGCCTCGCACAACACGTTCCTCGGCAGCGCGGTGCGTGACGCCCGCCGGCTGCAGCGCCAGTCCAGCGCGATCGGCATCCACGACACCCTTGGCGAGGGCACCGCTGCCGCCGTCGAGGAACATGAGGCGATCTACCGCGCCATTCGCGACGGCCGGCCCGACGAGGCCGCCGAGGCCACGGCCGTCCACCTCGACCGGACGCTGGAGGACTACCGCAGGGAGATCCAGCGGCGCCTGTTCGGCTGACCTTCCCACCCGGACATGCGGAAGGTGGTCCATCGTGGGCCTGCGCCCGCCGACGTGGCGGCGAGGGAACGCGCCTCGGTCCCGAACGAGGCGCGATTCCAGGGGTGTTGTGGGACGGCCCGGTGCTACCTGCCGTAGCCGGCCGCGGTGATGTTCGCCTGTACGGAGTTCTCGGTGGCGTCCGAGGGATAGCCGGAGGTCATGACGCCTTCGAGCTGCCCTGTTCTGCGGACATGCCACCCCCTCTGGGTCGCGGGACGGTCCCCGGATC
>NZ_JBEXCS010000098.1:0-35741 GCF_040605395.1 Streptomyces sp. NPDC005648
GGGGTGGTGGGTGAGTCGGGGCCGGGCCGGGGGGTATCCGTCCTCGGTCGGGCGCCACTGTTTCTTCGACAGGGCACCCGGTGCCGGACGCCCGCCGCTGCGGGCGGACACCCCCCGTCCCGTCCCCTCCCCGCCGTACGCGCCTGCACGACGCCCAAGCCCACATGGCCTTCTCACCGAGGGCGCCTGCACGCCCTGCCTTTCAGGCGCGCAGGACCGACGGCCCATATCAACGCCGCCCACCGGCACGCCTTTCAGGGGCGCGGGGAACTGCGCGACCAGCCCCCACGGCGCCGCACTGTGATCCACGAGGCCGACGGCTCATCGCAACGCCGGCCGCGTGTGGGTTTTCTTGGGGGCGCGGGGAACTGCGCGACCAGCCCCCACGGCGCCGCACTGTGATCCCCGAGGCCGACGGCTCATCGCAACGCCGGGCGCGCGTCGGTTTTTAGGGGCGCGGGGAACTGCGCGACCAGCCCCCACGGCGCCGCACCCGCCCTACGACATCCAGCCACACCCCCGTCCGCGCAACCCCCCACGCCAGAACAGACGAAACGACCCCACCCCCGGCGGAGCCGTCCCGTTGCCATCAGCGAGCCGCAGGCTCCAGCACCGACGTCACCCCCTCGGCGGAAGCCGACCTCGCCGGCTGGGCGGACCGGCGCCGTGGGATCAGCAGTGCCGCCGCTCCCGCGACAGCGACCACCGCCGAGCCGGTCACCAGCGCGGGCTGGAGGCCGTCGACGAAGGCCTGGGCGGACTGGTAGCCACCCTGCGCGGAGAAGATCGACGCCATGATCGCGACACCGAGCGCCCCACCGACCTCGCGGAGAGCGTTGTTCGCGCCGGAGGCGATGCCCTGTTCCTTGGGAAGGACGCTGGACATGACCAGGTTGGCGGCGGGGGCGAAGTACAGGGCCATGCCGACGCCGCTGATGATCAGGGCGGGCAGCTGGGCGGCGTAGGAGACGCCCGGGGCGACCACGGCGGCCATCCAGCCGAGGCCGGCCGCCTGGAGGAAGAGGCCCGTTGCCACCACGGGGCGGCCGCCGATGCGGTCGGAGAGGATGCCGGCGATCGGGGCGACGAGCATCGGCATGCCGGTCCAGGGCAGCATCCGCAGCCCCGCCTCGGTCGGCGAGTAACCGAGGACGCCCTGCATGAACTGGCTGAGGAGGAAGATCGAGCCGAACATGCCCAGGAACATCAGAAGGCTCGCGGCGTTGATGCCGGAGAACGCCCGGGAGCGGAACAGACGCATGGGCAGCATGGGGTTCTTGGCGCGCAGGCTGTAGAGGATGAAGGCCGCGAGCAGGGCGGTGCCGGCGAACAGGCCTGTGAGGACGAGCGGGGCCGTCCAGCCGTCGGCGGGGCCGCGGACCAGGCCGTAGACGATTCCGAAGAGGCCGCCGCTGGCGAGCACGGTGCCGGGGACGTCGAGGGGCGCTCCCGTGCCGTGGGACTCGGCCAGGCGCAGGCGGGCGAGGGGCAGCAGGGCTATGCCCAGGGGGACGTTCAGCCAGAAGATCCAGTGCCAGGAGACGTGCTCGGTGAGGCTGCCGCCGATCAGCGGGCCGGAGGCGACCGCGAGGCCGTTGACGGCGCCCCAGATGCCGTACGCCATGCCCCGCTTGGCCGCGGGGACCGCTGCCGTGAGCAGGGTGAGAGTGAGGGGCATCATGATCGCCGCGCCGACGCCCTGGATCGCGCGGGCGGCGATGAGGGCGTTGATGCCGGTGGACATGGCCGCGGCGGCGGACGCGCCGGTGAAGATCGTGAGGCCGGTGAGGAAGAGGCGTCGGCGGCCGAACCGGTCACCGAGGGCCGCGCCTGTCATGAGGAGGACGGCGAACGTGAGGGTGTAGGCGCTGACGGTCCATTCGAGGTCGTCCAGCGCTCCGCCGAGGTCCTTGCGGATGGAGGGCAGGGCGGTGGTGACCACCAGGTTGTCGAGGGCCGCCATGAAACCGGCGACGCTGGTGATGACGAGGGCCCAGACGGTTCCCCCGCGACGACGTGCGATCTGCTCTGACATCGCTCCCCCAGAGGGTGGGTGGTGTGGTGCTTGGACTTCTTATTAGTTATCGATAACTAACTTTGGTGGGCGCACGTGACCGTGCCGGGGGAGGGTCGGTTGGATCCTCTCCATCCACCGTGTGCGCTTTGCGCTATTTCTCCAGGCGGCCCTTCAGCCGCGCTTCGGGGTAGAGCCCTTCCCAGACCCGGTGCTCGGGCGGGAAGCCCATGGCCACCAGGCAGTTGATGAGCATCCCGTACGCCAGGAACGTCGTCGTCTCGCCGGTGTCGGCGCCGAGCGGCAGATGAACCGTGTCCCACAGCCGCATCCAGCCGGCTCGGACCTCCTCGCCGAGCTCGTGGTCACCGGCCTGTTCGGCGGCGCCCACGGCGACGTACATCTGCATCTGCATCAGCAGCCGCTCGGGGCTGTCGGCGATGAGCTTGGTGTACGCGTTCGCCATGGCATGCAGGGCCTCTTCGCCCTCCAGCCCCTCGACCGCCTCCTCGAACGTGCGGATCGTGTCGTCCACGCACCGTTTGGCCACTTCGAGGAAGAGCGCCTTCTTGCCCGGGAAGAGCCGGAAGAGATACGGCTGTGAGACGCCCACACGCTTGGCGATCGCCTCTGTCGACGTGCCGTAGTAGCCACCACGGGCGAACTCGGTGGTCGCCGCGCGGATGACGCTCTCACGCCTCTCCTCTGCGCTCATCCTGGCCATGCAAGTAAGTTAGTACTCAATCACTAACTACGTCAAGGGTGGGTCGGGGAGCGAGTAAGGGGCGCCCCTCCATGGAGTACGCCCCTTACCGTCACCGCACGCGCGCGTGGATCACGCCAGTCGTACGACCGCTCGGGACATGCCCAGCACCTTCTGGCCGGCGCTGGTGGCCGTGAGGTCCACCCGAACCGTGTTGTCGTCGAGCTTGGCGGCGACCTTGGCGCTGACCTCGATCTCCGCGCCCTTGTCGTCGTTCGGGACGATCACGGGCTTGGTGAAGCGGACGCCGTACTCGACGACCGCGCCCGGGTCGCCCGCCCAGTCGGTGACCACCCGGATCGCCTCCGCCATGGTGAACATGCCGTGCGCGATGACGTCCGGGAGGCCGACCTCCTTGGCGAACTTCTCGTTCCAGTGGATCGGGTTGAAGTCCCCGGAGGCGCCCGCGTACTGGACGAGAGTGGCACGAGTCACAGGGAAGGTCCGGGCGGGCAGCTCGGTGCCGACCTCGACGTCGTCGTATGCGATCTTCGCCGTCATCTTGTTGCTCACGCCTCCTCTGCCGCGCGCGCGACCAGCTTGGTCCAGGCCGTCACCACGTGTTCGCCGGCCTCGTCGTGGACCTCGCCACGGATATCCAGGATGTCGTTGCCTGCCAGGGACTTGATCGCCTCGATGGTGGAGGTGACGGTGAGCCGGTCACCCGCGCGTACGGGACGGACGTAGGAGAACTTCTGGTCGCCGTGGACCACCCTGCTGTAGTCCAGGCCCAGCTGCGGGTCCTGGACGACCTGTCCGGCCGCCTTGAAGGTGATGGCGAACACGAAGGTCGGCGGGGCGACGACGTCGGGGTGGCCGAGCGCCTTGGCGGCCTCCGGGTCCGTGTACGCCGGGTTGGTGTCCCCCACCGCCTCCGCGAACTCACGGATCTTCTCCCGGCCCACCTCGTAGGGGTCGGTGGGCGGGTAGGTCCGCCCCACGAAGGACTGGTCGAGCGCCATGGCCCGGCACCTCCTGGTGTCGATAACTAACGTTCGCTGCAGCGGTCCAAACGCCGCGAGGCCGCCCCCTGTTGTGGGGACGGCCTCGCGAACGAGCCTGATTTATCGCGTTTCGCGGTGCGCGGTGTGCGCGTTGCAACGCGGGCAGTGCTTCTTCATCTCCAGTCGGTCCGGGTTGTTACGCCGGTTCTTCTTGGTGATGTAGTTCCGCTCCTTGCACTCCACGCAGGCCAGCGTGATCTTCGGGCGGACGTCGGTGGCAGCCACGTGAGTGCTCCTTGACGAACGGGTGGGATGGTTTAACGCATAAAAGAGTAGCCGATCGAAGGACCGACCCCACAATCGGCTACTGTCAGTAGCGGTGACCGGACTTGAACCGGTGACACAGCGATTATGAGCCGCTTGCTCTACCGACTGAGCTACACCGCTGTGATGCGATCCGTTCCCGCCTCGCGACGGGAACCTCACACACCAGAGCCCCAATACGGAATCGAACCGTAGACCTTCTCCTTACCATGGAGACGCTCTGCCGACTGAGCTATTGGGGCGAGCGATGAAGACATTACACGGTCCGCAGCCGTTCACCCAAATCCGTTTCGCGGCACGCGGGCGGGCTCTTGGAGCGGGGTGGGACGGCCCTCGTTCCGGGCCTCCCTCCGGCTCTCCCACCAGCCACTGAAGCCTCGTTCGTACGGCGGACCACACCGGTACGACTATTGCGCTCCTCCCCGCCGCGAGCGGATCACCGCCCTAGGCTCGACTCACTCTGCGTGATCTTGCGTCCCCTGCGCAGCCGCGAGGCGTCCCTCTGCGCAGCCCCGAGCCCCTGGAGCGCGATGCCCGACAGTCAGCCGCAGCCACAGCCACACTCGGAACCGCAGCCACAGCCGCCTCATTCGTCGGCCTCGGGCTCGTCGGAGGGCTCGGGGCAGGGGGATCCGGCTTCGCTCCTGCTGTGCGGGGCGCGGCTCACCGACGGTCGGACCGTGGACGTACGGCTCGGGGGCGGGCGTATCGAGGCTGTCGGTACGGCCGGGAGTCTGGCGGTGGGCGGCACGCGCGCGTGTGGGGCGCGGGTGGACCTGAGCAGCTATCTGCTGCTGCCGGCTCCCGCCGAGCCGCACGCCCACGGCGACACCGCGCTGTCGGCCGACGCCGACGGGCCCGCCTCGCACGACCCCCATGACGTCCAGCGCCGGGCCACGGAGGCCGCTCTGCTGCAACTCGGGCACGGGGCGACCGCGTTGCGGGCACACGTGCGTGTCGGCGACGTGCAGGGGCTGGGCGCGCTGGCCGCCCTGCTGCAGGCGCGGCGTTCACTGCGCGGGCTGACGGAGTTGACGGCCGTGGCCATGCCCAGGGTGCTGACCGGGGTCGCGGGGGCCGAGGGGCTCGCGATGTTGCGGGACGCGGTGAAGATGGGCGCTTCCGTGGTGGGTGGCTGTCCGGATGTGGACCCCGATCCGACGGGCTATGTGGAGGCCGTCCTCGAGGTCGCCTCCGAGCACGGGTGCCCCGTCGATCTGCACACCGACGCCACCGACCCGGCTCGTCTGGCCCGCTTCGCCGCGATGGCCGGGGGCTTGCGCCCCGGGGTGGCCCTCGGCCCGTGCGGCGGCCTCGCCCGTCTGCCCACCGAGACGGCCCACCGCACCGCCGACCAGCTCGCGGCGGCCGGGGTGACCGTGGTGTGCCTGCCCCAGGGCGTCTGCGACGGCACCGATCGGCGCGGGACGGCTCCGGTACGGCTGCTGCGGGCAGCGGGTGTGAGGGTCGCGGCCGGCAGCGGCGCCCTGAGGGACGTGTCGAATCCGGTGGGGCGCGGGGACCCGTTGGAGGCCGCCTATCTGCTGGCCTCCCGGTACGGGCTGCGGCCCGAGGAGGCCTACGACGCGGTGAGCACGTCCGCGCGGGCCGCCCTGGGCCTGCCCGAGGTACGGGTCGAGGCCGGCTTCCCCGCCGAACTGCTCGCCGTGCGGGGGGATCGGCTGACAGGCGCGTTGTCCCTGGCCTACAGCCGGATCGTCGTACACCGGGGCCGAGTCGTGGCCCGCACCAGCGCGGTACGCGAGTACTGCAACACAGCAGCCACAGCAGAACTGGGGCTACCTCGGCAGGGGCGGGGGGAGGTGTCGTGAGGGGGGCGCGCGCCGGGCGTGGGCGCCAAGGGATCGCAGGGGGGCGTGGGGGGGGGCAGGGGAGCGCATGCGGGGGCGCGCAATGTGGGCTGAGGGCGTGCGCCGGAGCGTGCATGTGCATTGAGGGCGCGTGATGCGGGAGCGCGCGCTGGGCGCGTGTGCGGAAGGCGGGCGCGAGGTTGGGCTTGCGCGCTGGGCGTGGGTGGTGCGAGCAGGGCACGGGCGGCGGAGCGGGATGCGGCTCCATTTACGACTTACGACAGGCCCTTGCACGGCGGGACCACCCCTGTGCGCGCCGTGGTGAGCGCTGTGCGCAACCCGCTCGTGCGCCGAGCCCCCAGGCGCCCTGCCTGCGCTCCCGCCGGAGCAACCCCTCTCCCGCGGAAAGCACGTTCCTCACGCACCCGCCATTCCTCGCTCGCCGGAGCGCACGCCACCTCTCACATGCCCAGGCGTGGACTGCGCCCCCCAGGCCGAGCGCGTGCACTACCCGCTCCCAAACCAAGCCGCAGACAAAGCGTGTGCGCCGCTCCTCGTCCACCACCCGGCGCGCACCCACCGGCACACGCCCCGATACGCAACGCAAGCTCGCGCTGGGAGCGCGCGATGCCAGCGCGCACGCCCCGCGTACACACCGCCGATCCGTGCGCTCGGCGCATGCGCTCTCCCCCTGCGCCCCGCGCCCGCCCTGCCCACACGCGCCCCCGGTACGTGCTTCAAGTCGTGCGGCGGATGCGGCTACCCGGGCGTACGGTCGAAGACATGCGCATTGTCATCGCTGGTGGTCATGGTCAGATCGCGTTGCGGCTGGAGCGCCTGCTCGCCGTGCGTGGGGACGAGGTCGCGGGGATCATCCGTCATGCCGAACAGGGCGACGACCTGCGGGAGGCCGGTGCCGAACCGGTCCTGTTGGACTTGGAGTCGGCCTCGGTCGAGGAGGTCGCGGCGCATCTTCAGGGCGCGGACGCGGCGGTCTTCGCGGCGGGCGCCGGTCCGGGCAGCGGGGTGGCCCGCAAGGACACGGTGGACAAGGGGGCGGCGATCCTCTTCGCGGACGCGGCGGTTCGGGCGGGCGTACGGCGACACGTGGTCGTCTCGTCGATGGGGGCCGATCCCGCGCACACCGGGGACGACGTTTTCGATGTCTACCTGCGGGCGAAGGGCCAGGCCGACGCCCACGTCCGGAATCTGGACGCTCTGGACTGGACGATCCTGCGCCCCGGGATGCTGACGAACGACGCCGGTACCGGACTCGTACGGCTGGAGGCGCACACCGGCCGCGGTCCGATTCCGCGGGACGACGTGGCCGCCGTATTGGCGGAGTTGGTGGACTCCACTGCGACGGCCGGTCTGACGCTTGAGCTGATCAGCGGGTCGACGCCGGTCTCGGTGGCGGTGAAGTCGGTGGCCGGCAACTGACTCCTGACGCGTCAAAACCTGACGCGTCAAAACCGGTTCAGAACAGCGGCATCTGGCCCGGCATCTCTGGAAGGACGTAGCCGTCCAAGGATGGTTGGGACGCGTCGAGTTGGGCCTGGCGGCGGGAACCGGGGCAGGAGACCAGGGCGCCGTTCTCGCGGGCGCCGGGCGGGTCGTGCCGGGCGAAACGGCCGGCGACGACGGCGATCTCGCGACGGCATTCGGGGCAGCGTCTGCGGCGAGTGGACATGGGGTCAGTGTGCCCCGTACGAGCGCGGGCCTCAGCCGAGGCAGGGAGCCTGAGCCGAGGCAGGGAAGCTAAACCGATGCAGGGAGGCTCGGCTGAGGCAGGGAGCCTCAGCCGATGTAGGGGCCCGTTCGCGTGCGGTCCAGCGCGTGGTCGATCCGTAGGCGCATGGTGGGGTGGATGTCCAGTTCGGGCAGCTCGGGCGGGTCGACCCAGCGGACGAGGGGTGTTTCGGCGCTCGTGCGGAGTTCGCCGCCCGTGGGGTGCGCGCGGAAGCAGAGGCTGAACTGCTGGCGGACCTCGCCGTCGTCGTAGCGCATCACATGTCCGGGGTCGGTGTAGATGCCGGTCAGGCCGACCACCTCGACCTCGACGCCGGTCTCCTCACGGACCTCGCGCACCACGGTCTCGCTGATGGACTCCCCCAGGTCGTGGCCGCCTCCGGGAAGGGCCCAGCGACCGTTGTCGGAGCGCCTGATCATGAGCACCTGTCCGGCGGGGTTCTGCACCAGTGCCACGACCGCGGGCACCACCGAGTTGGCGGCCGGGGCGTCGGGCTCGTGGAAGTAGTCGATACGCGCCATGCCGTCGTCCCTACCCGCGGCGACGCCTCCCTCCCACCACCCCCGGTGTCGCACCCCTCCCCCAAGACCTCCCCCCTTCCCCCACACAATCCAACCCTCCTTGCTTAAGTCAATCAACTGACTTAACTTGGGGGGGTCGTGCATGCCCGATGCCCCACCTCCACGGAGGCCGACCCATGTCCCACGCACTCCCCCGCCCCACCGACGACGACGGGGTGAAGTCCGCAGCGCCGCGGGCCGGTGCCGTCGTCGCGGTGCTGGCCTTCGGCGGGATCGTGGTCTCGCTGATGCAGACCCTGGTCATCCCGATCGTCCCGGAGTTGCCCAAGCTCCTGAACGCCCCCGCGTCCGACACCGCCTGGGCGGTCACCGCCACGCTGCTCGCGGCAGCCGTGGCCGTCCCCATGATGGGGCGGCTCGGCGACATGTACGGCAAGCGGCGCATGCTGCTGGCCAGCCTGGTCCTGCTGATCGCCGGTTCGGCGACCGCCGCCCTCAGCGACTCGCTCGCGCCGATGATCGTCGGGCGCGTGCTGCAGGGCATGGCCGGCGGTGTGATCCCGCTCGGCATCAGCATCATGCGCGACGAACTGCCCGCCGAACGGCTCGGCTCGGCCACCGCCATGATGAGTGCCTCGCTCGGCGTGGGAGCGGCTCTGGGCCTGCCCGCCGCGGCTCTGATCGCCGACAACTTCGACTGGCACGTGCTGTTCTGGAGTTCGGGCGCGTTGGGCGTCGTAGCGCTGCTGCTGGTGCTGTTCGTGGTCCCGGAGTCGAAGGTGCGTACGGGCGGTCGTTTCGACGTCGTCGGCGGGCTCGGCATGGCGGCCGGCCTGGTCTGCCTGCTGCTGGCCATCTCCAAGGGCGGCGACTGGGGTTGGGGCAGCGGCACCACGCTCGGTCTGTTCGCCGCGGCGGTCGTGATCCTGCTGCTGTGGGGCTGGTTCGAGCTGCGTACCGAGCAGCCGCTGGTCGACCTGCGTACGACGGCCCGCCGCCAGGTCCTGGTCACCAACCTCGCCTCGGTCGCGCTCGGCTTCGGCATGTTCGCGATGTCCCTGGTGCTTCCTCAGCTCCTGCAGTTGCCTGAGGCGACCGGGTACGGGCTCGGCAAGTCCCTCCTCACCGCCGGCCTGGTCATGGCACCGTCCGGACTGGTGATGATGGCGATCGCCCCGGTCTCGGCCGCTCTGTCCAAGGCCAAGGGCCCCAAGACCAGCCTGATGCTCGGCTCGCTGATCGCGGCCGCCGGCTACGGCCTCAACATCCTGTTGATGTCCGAGGTCTGGGAGTTCGTGCTGGTGTCGTGTGTCATCGGCTCGGGCATCGGCTTCACCTATGGCGCGATGCCGTCCCTCATCATGGGCGCGGTGCCGCCGTCCCAGTCGGGCGCCGCGAACAGCCTCAACACCCTGATGCGGTCCATCGGCACGTCCACCGCGAGCGCCGTCGCCGGCGTGATCCTCTCCCAGATGACGATCAAGTTGGGCCCGGTCGCGGTCCCGTCCGAGAACGGCTTCAAGACGGTCCTGGCGGTGGGCGGCGGCGCGGCACTGCTGGCGTTCGTCGTGGCGTCGTTCATTCCGCGGCACCGGCCGGCGACCGCGGTCACCGAGGGAGCCCCGACCGGCGGACATTCCGCTACGACGCCTGCCGCGACCGGGACGTCCGCCGGGACGGGTACGCCGGGCCCGATGATCACGGGCGCGGAACCGGGCACCGGCATCGAACGTACGCCCGCACTCGCGACGACGACTGAGCCTTCGGCCGCACCTACGGCTACGGCTTCCGCTACCGCTACCGCTACCGCTACGACTGCGCCTACGACCGTGACGAACGGCTCCACAGACACCACCGGCGTCCGGGTGACGGGCCACGTCCTCGGCGCGGAGCGTGTACCGGTGCCGGGGGCGGCGGTCACCCTGATCTCGCTCGGCGGCAGGCAGCTGAGCCGGTCCGTCTCACGGCCCGACGGCGCCTACGGCGTAGACGCGCCGGTCGGCGGCTCCTACGTCCTGATCACCTCCGCCGACGGCTTCCAGCCCCAGGCCTCGACGCTCGTCGTCGCCGAGGCGCCGGTCTCCTACGACGTCCTGCTGAGCGGCACGAGCGGCCTCGCGGGGCTGGTGCGGGCCGCCGAGAGCGGGGCGCCGGTCGCCGACGCGCTGGTCATCGTGACGGACGTGCGCGGGGAGGTCCTCGCCACCGGACGCACGGACGTGCTGGGCGAGTTCACGGTGACCGACCTGGTGCCGGGAACGGTCACGCTCGCCGTCAACTCCCCCAAGCACCGCCCCGTGGCCCTGCCCGTCGAGGTCGGCGGCGCCGGGACCACCCGTGTCGAGATCGAGCTCCGGGCCGGCGCGCAGGTGCGAGGCACGGTACGGGGCGGGGGCGTTCCCCTGGGCGACGCCCGGGTCACGCTGGTGGACGCGGCGGGCAACGTCGTCGCCACGACCAGGACAGGCCTGGACGGGGCGTACGCCTTCTCCGACCTGGACATCGGCACGTACACGGTCATCGCGACCGGATACCCGCCGCAGGCCGCGACCGTCTCCGTCCCGGGCGGCGGCGGAATCGACGACCACGACATCCAACTGACGCACAGCGGGGAGTAGTTCCCACCCCGACCACCCACCGAACCAACCCGACCCGACCCGCGTGGCCTCCTTGAGCGGAGGGGGCTGCGCGGTGTCTGCGAACGCCTTGGATGGGGCGGGCCATGGGGTGAGCGGGGCCCAGAGTGGGGCGGGCCATGGGTGCCGCGGGGCCCAGGGTGGGGCGGGCAGTCGGAGGCTCGGGGGCGGGCATCAGCGGCCGGGGGCACGCATCGGCGGCCCGGGGGCATGCGTCAGTCACGCGAGAAGCCCAAGAAGAAGACCCCCTGCGCACTACGTTTCCGCAGTTCGGAGGGGGTCTTTCTCTCAGCGTGGCGGCGCCAGGATTCGAACCTGGGAAGGCTGAGCCGGCAGATTTACAGTCTGCTCCCTTTGGCCGCTCGGGCACACCGCCGGGGTTGCTGCCGTTCGAACCGCTTTTCGGCGGTGCTCTCTGGCAACGACGTAAACAATACCCGATACGGAGGGGTGCTTCGCCACCCGATTGATCTGCGCCCGAGGGACCACGGGTGGCTAGGCTTGTGCGGATGCGGCCCGGGTTCCACGCCGGGCTCGGCGGCCACCCCCACGCCCGCCGATACGCACCTCACAAGCACCCCGATACAAGGAGCCACAGGACATGGCCGACTCCAGTTTCGACATCGTCTCGAAGGTCGAGCGGCAGGAGGTCGACAACGCCCTCAACCAGGCCGCCAAGGAGATCTCGCAGCGCTACGACTTCAAGGGCGTGGGTGCCTCGATCTCGTGGTCCGGCGAGAAGATCCTGATGGAGGCGAACTCCGAGGACCGCGTCAAGGCCGTTCTCGACGTCTTCCAGTCCAAGCTGATCAAGCGCGGTATCTCCCTGAAGGCGCTGGACGCGGGCGAGCCCCAGCTGTCCGGCAAGGAGTACAAGATCTTCGCGTCCATCGAGGAGGGCATCTCCCAGGAGAACGCGAAGAAGGTGGCGAAGATCATCCGCGATGAGGGGCCCAAGGGGGTGAAGGCTCAGGTGCAGGGCGACGAACTGCGCGTCAGCTCCAAGAGCCGCGACGACCTGCAGGCTGTCATCGCCCTCCTCAAGGGCAAGGACTTCGACTTCGCGCTCCAGTTCGTGAACTACCGGTAGGCCCGGGGATCCGCGGCACCGGCTCACGATCACAGCAGCGGTACGAGGAAGGGTGGGCACCCGTCGATGCCCACCCTTCTCTCCTGCTGGCTGCGGTCCGGGGGTGTGCTCGGTCGCACCAGGGCGCGCACTCGGTCAGTTGCGCGAATTGCCGAACAGGATGCGATAGGCGATCAGCAGGACCAGCGAGCCACCGATGGCCGCCGCCCAGGTCGCGCCGTCGTAGAAGTGCTTGGTGATCGGATGGTCCAGGAAACGCGCCGAGATCCATCCGCCGATGAACGCGCCCGCGACACCGATGATCGTCGTGCCGATGAAGCCGCCCGGGTCGCGTCCCGGCAGCAGGAACTTGGCGATGGCCCCGGCCAGCAGCCCCAGGATGATCCAGCTGATGAACGTCATGCCGTGAACCTGCCCTCCCGCGCTGTGCGTGCACTGTCCGGATGGTGTGAGTTCGGTGCGGACAGGCTGTACGTGGCGCGACGTGCGTCCGTGGTGCGCACCGCGTGCCGCTCGGCTCTGAGACCGGCTCGCCGTGCGCTTGTTCGTGCTCTGTTGATGTGGAGGACGTCATGGTGAGGCTCCTCGGTTGCAGCGGTCAGTAGGGTGCGGGCCATGGCTCAGTCCCCCACTTCCGCCCCCGAACTGCGTCGCACCCTCGGCGTCGGTGACGCCGTGATCGTCGGGCTCGGCTCGATGATCGGGGCCGGGATCTTCGCCGCCCTGGGCCCCGCGGCCCGCGCGGCCGGCTCCGGACTGCTGCTCGGCCTCGCGGTCGCCGCCGTGGTCGCCTACTGCAACGCCACGTCCTCGGCCCGTCTGGCCGCGCTGTATCCGGCCTCCGGCGGCACGTATGTGTACGGGCGCGAGCGGCTGGGCGCGTTCTGGGGTTACCTCGCGGGCTGGTCGTTCGTGGTCGGGAAGACGGCCTCCTGTGCGGCGATGGCGCTCACCGTGGGCGCGTACGTATGGCCGGGTCAGGCACACGCCGTGGCGGTCGCCGCCGTGGTCGCGCTGACCGCGGTGAACTATGGCGGCATACAGAAGTCCGCCTGGCTGACCCGGGTGATCGTTGCTGTGGTGCTGGCTGTCCTCGCTTCCGTGGTGGTCGTGTGTCTGGGGTCGGATGCCTCCGAGGCCGGGCGTCTGGACATCGGGGCCTCCGGGGGCGCGGGCGGCGTGCTGCAGGCGGCCGGTCTGCTGTTCTTCGCGTTCGCCGGGTACGCGCGCATCGCGACCCTCGGCGAGGAGGTACGCGATCCCGCGCGCACCATCCCCCGTGCGATCCCGCTGGCCCTGGGCATCGCGCTCGCGGTGTACGTGTGTGTGGCGGTGGCCGTCCTTTCCGTGCTGGGGGCCGGTGGTCTTGGGCGTGCGGCTGCTCCGCTGGCCGACGCGGTGCGGGCGGCCGGGGTGCCGGGGCTGGTGCCGGTGGTTCGGGTCGGGGCAGCCGTGGCCGCGCTGGGTTCCCTGCTCGCGCTGATCCTGGGCGTCTCCCGCACGACCCTGGCCATGGCTCGGGACCGGCATCTGCCCGCCGCGCTGTCCGCCGTGCATCCACGCTTCCAGGTGCCGCACCGCGCCGAGCTGGCCGTGGGTGCGGTGGTCGCCGCCCTGGCCGCCACGGTGGACGTACGGGGCGCGATCGGCTTCTCCTCCTTCGGTGTGCTCGCCTACTACGCGGTGGCCAACGCCTCGGCCTGGACGCTGAGTCCGGCACCGACGGCACGGGCACTGCCGGCAGTGGGGCTGATCGGGTGTGTGGTGCTCGCGTTTTCGCTGCCAGAGGTTTCGGTGGTCGTGGGCGCGGGGGTCCTGACGGTGGGCGTGGTGGCGTACGGAGTGCGGCGGTGGGCGACGGAGCGACGGGGCGTCGAGGGGTAGGGGGTGCGGTGTCGGGGGCGACCGGGCGTCGGGGGGGAGAGAACCCGGCGGTGGACCGTGGGGGGCGGCGCGCGAGCCCAGCGACTCCCTGGCGACTGGAGCGCCGCCCCGTTCACCGACCGGTGTCAGGACGCGTGCGCCTCAGTCGTGCGCATGGCGAAGTCGGCCCACGGAGCCAGGTCCACGCCCTCGTTGGTCTCCTCGTACCAGCCCGTGCCGTCGAGCCAGCTGCACAGCCAGTCCGCGAGGCTCGGTGCGTCGACGTACCAGGCGTGAGCAGCGTCGCCGGCGTTCGGCTCGAAGAGCAGAACCGTCGCTTGCGGGGAACGGCAGTCCACGCACGCGTACATGGCGCAGCCCCAGTGGGATATCGGCAGGACGCCGTCGGGCCACGGCCAGTCCGGGTCCTTGCGGGCGCTCTTACGGTTGGCGAGGTACTGCACGACGGCGGCGGGCTCTCCGGCGGGCGCGCTGTCGAGTAGAGGCAACAGGCCGTACTCCGGGCCGAAGCCGCCGTCCCCTATCCACAGGTAGAGCTCGGCGAGCAGCGGCGGCAGGGCGAAGCCGAGGGTTGCCTCGGCGCGGGCCACGGTGGCCGCGTCGACGGGCTCGGGAAGGGAAGCCCAGCCCCATGGACGGGTGTTGCGCGCCTTCGTCGCGACCCGTGCCAGCAACTGCTCGTTCTCGGTCATGGATTCATGATGCAAGGCGCCACTGACAATCGGGCCCGCCTGTGGACAACCTCCGGGTTGTGGAAAACGCCGTGGCCCGGACGAGGGGCGGGCGGAGATCGCCGCGCCCTTCGATCGGGCCACTCGCACAGTTGTGCCGGGCGGAGTCAGCGCGCCGCGAACGGCTCGTCCGTCCGCACGATCTCGCGGCCGAGCGGCAGCAGCGAGACCGGGATGAGTTTGAAGTTGGCGATCCCGAACGGGATTCCAATGATCGTGATGCACAGGGCGATGCCGGTGACGATGTGGGTGAGCGCCAGCCACCAGCCCGCGAGGACCAGCCACAGCACATTGCCGATGCAGGACGGCGCACCGGCGTCACGGCGCTCGATCGTCGTGTATCCGAAGGGCCACAGGGCGTAGACCCCGATACGGAAAGCCGCGATGCCGAAGGGGATCGTCTTCGAACGTTCCTGATCACGCTACTAGGGTGCTGCGGTTTCGCCTGAGTGCATGACCTGCTGATACTGGTGGTAGCAAGCAGTGTCGGGTGGAGCGACCTGAGAGGCATCGATCATGAAGCTGTTGAACCTGCTGCTGAACATCCTGTGGCTCGTCTTCTGCGGCATCTGGATGGCGATCGCCTACCTGGTTGCTGCGCTGATCTGCTTCATCTTGATCGTCACCATCCCGTTTGGCATCGCGTCGCTGCGTATCGCCGGGTTCGTGTTGTGGCCGTTCGGCCGGACCACTGTCGAACGGCCGGAGGCCGGGGCAGGGTCCTTCATCGGCAACGTGATCTGGGTGATCTTCGCGGGATGGTGGCTGGCGCTGGGGCACCTGATCACGAGCATCCCACTATTCGTGTCGATCATTGGCATCCCGTTCGGGTGGGCCAACCTGAAGCTCATCCCGATCTCACTCATGCCGCTGGGACGCGAGGTTGTGTCTACGGATCAGGGGTTCGGGGGACGCTAGCCGCTCAGGAGCGAGAAACCGACAGACCTTACGGAAACACCCCTCATCAAGGCGCATGCCGCGCTGCCAGTGTGGCAAGCAACCAAACCAGCCATTCGGCTGTACGGTGAGCCCGTTGAAGCCGGTCGAACGGGCAGGCACCGCCTACCGAGCACGGTTACTCTGTGTAGCGAACTTTGCCTGGTTCCTGCGCAGCCGGCGCCTGGTCCGGGGGTACGAACGGCGCACCGACGCCAGCGAGGCCGTAATCCTGTGGTCGATGACCACAGTCATGAGCCGCCGTCTGGCCGCTCGGCACCAGGCACCCGCTCCGGCGCGGACAGCATGAACCTGCCCGTTTCTCCTCGACCAGCCAGCCCCGTTCCACCAGCCGTTTCAGCCGGGCCCGCGCTCCCTCGACACGGGAGGCGGAGGCGCTGTCCCGGCCCAGCGCCACCGCCGCCCGCCGGGCACCCAACCCATCGGCTCCCGCGTCCAGGGCAGCGGCCATCAACGCCTGGTAGTCCACCGAGAGGTCCCCGACACCGTCCGCGTTCTCCCGGTGCGACACCGCGCGTCGCGGCCCGACCGGCTTCCTCCGCGACACTCCGACACCCACCACCGCGGGCTCTTCTCCTGGGCCAGCGCCTCCAGACACTGCTCCAGGCCGATCACCCGGCGCCGGAGTACCTCTTCCGCGTCCGCCAAGTCCCTCCGCCCCGCACCAGTTCGGCTTCCAACTCCTCCACTCGCACCGCTGCGGCCTTGCGCCGCGCTTCCAGGACCGCCCGCATCGACGGCATCCGCCACCCCCACAACATCCCGACCGGCACCGAGCCGAGACTTCCGTGACAGCGGCATCCCATGCCTGACCAGCAGAATCCGCACATGAGGTTCGGAAAGAGAACGACCTCTGAGCAGCCCAGTCCTGGAGGTGGCCGCGGTAGCCGCCGCCGGCCCAGATCAAGAAAAGCCGCCGCATACGGCTCCTGGCCGCGGGCAGCAGAATGCGGGCGGCGTCCCGGTCGGTCGTGGACGCCGGTGTGACCAGCACGGCGAGAAGGAGTCCGAGGGTGTCGGTGAGCAGGTGCCGCTTGCGTCCGTTGATCTTCTTCCCGGCGTCGTAACCCCGTGAAGCGAAGCCGACGGTGGCGCCCGCCTCCACCGACTGCGAGTCCACGACCGCCGCACTCGCCTCCGATCCACGGCCTTCCGCGTGACGGACGGCTGTGCGCTGATCGCCGCCGGAGTCCTCGAAGATCTGGCCATCAACCGGGAGTTGAGCCTTGAAGCAGTTCAGCAGCGGGAGTGGGACTGATGGCTCACACAACAGTGATCTGGCACTCGGGCAAGACGCTGTCCCGCGCCGAGCGGACCCTACTCCTGCGCATTCTGTTCGGGCCGAAGGCAGGTCGGCGGACGAACTTGAGAAAAGCAGACGTGATGTCAGATACCGGAGATACCTTGGGAGTTGAGACAGACGCCCCGGCAGCGGCTGGAACCGCCCCGGGGCTGGCCGACTGATTGGGAGTCGACGTGTCCAATGAAAGCACAGCCATGCCCGCAGCCATCGAGACCGCCGCTCGGGTGATCGGCACACGCACACTGCGTGCGGTCGACTACCTACGGGTCTCGACCGAGGAGCAGAAGAAGGGCTACGGCGTCGCAAGGCAGAGCCGGAAGACCACCCGTCACATCGCGCTCAAGCAGTGGGTGCACGTCGGAACGTACAGGGACGAGGGGGTCTCAGGCTCTCTGGAGGCTGCTGACCGTGGGGACCTGAAGCGTCTTATGGACGCCGCTCAGCAGACTCCACGTCCCTTCGACATTGTGGTCGTACCTGACGGCCGTGTGATCGGTCGCAAGGGACGCGCCTTCTGGCGCTGGGTCTGGGCACTGGAGGACATCGGCGTTTACGTCGCCGTAGTCGCGGACGACTACGACAACACCAATGCCGATGGGCGCAAGAAGATGCGCCGGGAGGCCGACTACGCCGAGACCGAGTGGGAGACGATTCGTGATCGCACGCAGGGCGGCTTGCAGGAGAAAGCGGAGCTGACTCCCGCCGCTCACATCGGCGGCCCCCCGCCCTACGGCTATCGCGTCGCCGACCAAGGCACGTCCGGCTCATACTTGGTGAGGGATGAGGATGAAGCGAACGTCATCAAGCGCGTGTACGCCTTGGTCGTGGGCGAGGGCCTGAACCTCCGTCAGACCACCATTCGTCTCAACGCCGAGGGAGTCACGGCGCGCTCTGGCAAGGCCTGGAGGCGTGACAACCTCCGGGATCGTGTGATGTCGGGGCCCGTGCTCGATGGAGTGCTCGTCTTCCGTGGGAAGCACGCCATCGTTGATGAGAACGGAAATCCGGTTTGGGGTGAATCCGTGAGGATCAAACTCCCCCGAATCCTCACGGAGGAAGAGAGCTCGGAGCTACAGCGCAAGGTTGCCGAGAGCGCCAAACACAGCAGCGGGCAGCGATGGTTCTACCCACTGAGCGGTCGGATCGTGGGCCTCTGCGGAAAGAAGTACACGGGGCTCGGCTATGCGACCGCACGAGAAGCTGCCAGGTTTTACCGCTGTGTTGGCGCTGCCCCCAAGGACCTCAGCGAGAATCCGTGCGGCTGCTCCCGCATTGACGCCGATGCCCTTGAGAACCACGTATGGAAGCACGTCACCGAAATCGCGAGCAACAGTGAAAAGCTTCAGGAACTGGCAGCCGAGTGGATCGGCATGGCGGCAGGGGACACAACCGCTCTGGTCGATCGGATCGCCGACCTCGACCAACAGATCGAGGCAATGAACGCGTCGATCACCGCTGTCATCGTCGCGACCGACAAGCAGAGCAAGTCGGCGAACGCGATCGAGGCAGCCACAGCAGTCTTGAACGACGAACTCCAACAGCTCCACGCCCTGCGCGGCGAGGCGGTCGAATGGCTGGCTGAGATGGAGGAGTCGGACCAACAAGCCCGCGATCTCATCGCGCTGGCGGGCATGGCCAAAGCGTCATTCCCAGGTATGGCACCCGAGCAGCAAGCTGCCATCTTGTCGATGATGGAGCTGAAAGTGACGATCACCGGTCCTGTACCCGACGATCGGCGCGGCGGCGTCCCCTGCACCGTCCGCGCCTGGTACGCCGCTGCCGGCCTCGACATCCCCGCTGCCGCGCTCACCGACGAGGAGTGGGAAAGGATCGCTCCTCTACTACCGAAGGGACGTAAGGGCACCGCACGCCGGTCCGTGGACGCCATCTTCTGCAAGGCCCGTACCGGCAAGTCGTGGCCCGCCGTGCTCAAGGAGACCGGGGCCACGATCCAAGCCTCGAAGCACTTCAACACCTGGACGTCCGACGGCACATGGAGCCGGGTGAACGCTGCTCTGTCGAACGTGGAACAGGTCCCTCTCCACGAGATTCAGCTACTGCCCTCGATGGTCATTGAAGGGCGCGTCGATACGAGCGTGATGCTGCACCCAGAAGGACGATCCCGAACGGGATTCCAATGATCGTGATGCACAGCACGACGCCTGCGGCCAGGTATCCGAGGAACAGCCAGAAGCCGCTGAGGACGAGCCAAATGACGTTCAGGATGGTTTTCATCGGGGGCGACCTGCCATCTTCTCGAGCCGGGCGATGCGGTCCGCCATCGGCGGATGCGTCGAGAACATCTTGGAGAGTCCCTGACCTGGACGGAAGGGGTTCGCGATCATCATGTGGCTCGCCGTCTCGATGCGCGGCTCGGGCGGCAGCGGAAGCTGCTTGGTGCCCGTCTCCAGCTTGCGCAGGGCGCCGGCGAGGGCGAGCGGGTCGCCGGTCAACTGGGCGCCGGAGGCGTCGGCCTCGTACTCTCTCGACCGGCTGATGGCGAGTTGGATGAGGCTGGCCGCAAGCGGGCCGAGGATCATGATGAGCAGCATGCCGAGGATGCCGGGGCCGTCATCGTCGTCTGAGCGGCCGATCGGGATCAGCCAGGCGAAGTTGACCAGGAACATGATCACCGAGGCGAGCGCGCCGGCGACGGACGAGATGAGGATGTCGCGGTTGTAGACGTGGCTGAGCTCGTGGCCGATGACGCCGCGCAGTTCGCGCTCGTCGAGGAGACGCAGGATGCCTTCTGTGCAGCACACCGCGGCGTTGCGCGGGTTGCGGCCGGTGGCGAAGGCGTTGGGCGCCTCCGTCGGTGAGATGTACAGGCGGGGCATGGGCTGGCGGGCCTGGGTGGAGAGCTCGCGGACCATGCGGTAGAGGGAGGGTGCCTCGAACTCGCTCACCGGGCGCGCGCGCATCGCGCGTAGCGCCAGTTTGTCGCTGTTCCAGTACGCGTACGCGTTCGTGCCCAGTGCGACGAGAACCGCGACGACGAGCCCCATGCGGCCGAAGAAGCTGCCGATGACGATGATGAGGGCGGACAGTCCTCCGAGGAGTACTGCGGTCCTTAGCCCGTTGTGCCGGCGGTGCACGGTACGCCCTCCAAGTCGTGCAGCAGGGGAACCCTTTGCTTGCTGGATCTTGTTCGCTGTCTCCGGTGCCACTGGTGCCGTGGTGTCACCACCAGTGGACCTTCCCGTCCTGCTCAACGCCAGGCGAGGGTCACTAGTTCCCTTGTGCGTACGGCGGCATGCCTCGGCCGTCCGGGTGACGGCCGTGGGCGGTCGCTCAGAACAGGCCGGTGTCGGCGAAGCGCAGGACCAGCTGAGGGGCTCCGGACAGGGCGACACCGAGCACCCCGGTGACGGCGATCGCCGCCGTCAGGGGGGCGGGAAGCCGGTGCTCGACGGGCTCGCCCTCGGGGGCGCGGAACAGCAGGGCCGTCCACTGGAGGTAGTAGAAGAGCGCGATGACGACGTTGACGGCCATGACGACGGCCAGCCAGCCGAGGCCCGCGTCGACGGCCGCCGAGAACACGGTGACCTTGGCGAACAGGCCGATGATGCCCGGCGGCAGCCCGGCCAGGCACAGCAGGAAGAAGGCCAGGAGGAGGGCGGCGAGGGGGTTCTTGGCGTACAGGCCGCGGTAGTCCGTGATGCGGTTCGTCGCGTTCGTACGGCCCACCAGTGCGGCCACCGCGAAGGCGCCGAGGTTCACGGCGGCGTACATGAGGGCGTACGCGACCGTGGAGCCGATGGAGTGCTCGGCGTCGTCGGAGTAGGCGGCCGCGGCGATCGGTACGAGGAGGTAGCCGGCCTGGCCCACCGAGGACCAGGCGAGGAGGCGTACCGCACTGTACGCGCGCGTGGCCTGCTGGCGCAGGGCGCCGACGTTGCCGACGGTCATGGTGAGCGCGGCCAGCGCCGCCAGCGCGGGTCCCCATACGTCGGCGTACGACGGGAAGGCGACGACGGTCACGAGGATGAGGCCGGAGAAACCGACCGCCTTGCCGACGACCGACAGGTAGGCGGCGATCGGCAGGGGTGCTCCTACGTAGGTGTCGGGCACCCAGAAGTGGAAGGGCACGGCGGCCGTCTTGAAGGCGAAGCCGACGAGGGTGAGGACGACTCCGGTCTGGGCGAGCGTGTGGAGTTGGCCGTCGACGTGCTGGATGCGGTCGGCCACCTGGGTGAGGTACAGGGTGCCGGTGGAGGCGTACACGAAGCTGATGCCCATGAGGCTCACGGCGGTGGCGGTGACCGACGACAGGAAGAACTTCAGGGCCGCTTCGGAGGATTTCTTGTCGCCGTGCCGGATGCCGACGAGGGCGAACGCGGGCAGGGAGGCAACTTCCAGGGCGACGACGAGGGTGGCGAGATCGCGGGAGGCGGGCAGTAGGGCCGCGCCGGCGGCGGACGACAGCAGAAGGAACCAGTACTCCCCTTCGGGGAGCTGCGTGTCGGCGTCTTTGAGCGCTGTCACCGACAGGAGGGCGGCGAGCAGGGCCCCGCCGAGGACGAGGAACTGGATCACGAGGGTGAATCGGTCTGCCGTGTAGCTGCACGCGTGTGTGCCGTTCACGCAGAACGTGCTGCGGTCGCCGTCCAGCAACGGCAGGAGCATCAGCGCTCCGGCGGCCAGGCCTGCCACGGAGACCCAGCCGAGGAGGGGTTTGCGGGCCTGGGGGACGAACAGGTCGGCGACGAGGACGAGCAGTGCGACGACCGCCGTGATGGTCGGCGGCGCGATGGCGAGCCAGTCGACGGACTGGACGAGGTGCAGGGTCGACGGCTGGGCCAGGGCGCTCATCGGGTGCCTCCTGCGAGGAGTTGCTGCACGGCCGGGTCGGTGAGGCCGAGGAGGGCCTTGGGCCACAGCCCAGCGACGACGGTGAGGGCGACGAGCGGGGTCCAGGCCGCGAACTCGTACGTGTGGACGTCGGCGAGCTGCGGCGCTTCCTGCGGGGCGGCGCCCATACAGACGCGGCGCACCACGACGAGCATGTAGGCGGCCGTGAGGAGGGTGCCCAGGGCGGCGATCGCCATGAAGGTGAGGAACGCCGGGCGGCTGAGGTCGGCGGCGGGTTTGAAGGCGCCGAACAGCGCCAGCATCTCGCCCCAGAATCCGGCGAGTCCCGGGAGGCCCAGCGAGGCGACCGCGCCGAAGGCCAGCAGCCCGCCGAGGCGCGGTGCCTTGCCGTACAGGGCGGCTCCGGTGTCCTCGGCGAGGGTGTCGAGGTCGGTGGTGCCCGTACGGTCTTTCAACGCGCCGACCAGGAAGAACAGCAGGCCGGTGATGAGGCCGTGAGCGATGTTGGCGAAGAGGGCGCCGTTCACGCCGGTCGGGGTCATGGTGGCGATGCCGAGCAGGACGAAGCCCATGTGGCCGACGGAGGAGTAGGCGATGAGGCGCTTGAGATCGCCCTTCGCACCCCGTTTGGCGAGTGCCAGGCAGGCCAGCGAGCCGTAGATGATCCCGACCACCGCGAAGGCGGCGAGGTACGGCGCGAAGGTGTGGAAGCCGTCCGGCGCGACGGGGAGGAGGATCCGGACGAACCCGTACGTACCCATCTTCAGCAGGACACCGGCCAGCAGGACCGAACCGACGGTCGGCGCAGCGGTGTGCGCGTCGGGCAGCCAGCTGTGCAGCGGCCACATCGGCGTCTTGACCGCAAGCCCGATCCCGATCGCCAAAACGGCGATGACCTGCACGGATGTGGTCAGCGACCGGCCGTTGTCAGTGGCGAGTGCCACCATGTCGAAAGTGCCGGCCTTGATCCCGATCAGGAGCAGGCCGAGCAGCATGACGACCGAACCGAGCAGCGTGTAGAGGATGAACCGCCAGGCGGCCCGGGTCCTGCCCTCGCCGCCCCAGCGGGCGATGAGGAAGTACATCGGGATGAGGACCGTCTCGAAGGCGAGGAAGAACAGCAGCAGATCGAGGACGGCGAAGCTCGCGAGGGTGCCGGACTCGAGGACCAGCAGCAGTGCGACGAAGGCCTTCGGGGTCGGGCCCGCGGGCATCTTGAAGTACGAGTAGAGCGCGCACAGGAAGCTCAGCAGCGCGGTCAGGACCAGAAGGGGGAGGGAGATGCCGTCGATGCCGAGGTGGATCCGTACGTCGAGCGCGGGGATCCAGCTGATGTCGGTTGTGGCCTGCATCCTCGACGGATGGTCGTGGTCGAAGCCGAGCGCGAGGGCGATCGCGGCGATGAGGACCACGCCGGTCACGGTCACGCCGTGGCGGAGCACGGCCTGCTCGGGCGACTTCCCCTTCAGCCCGGGCGGGGCGGGCAGGAGAGCAGCGACCGCGCCGAGGAGCGGTGCGACGACGACGAACGCCAGAAGGAACTGCATCACGGACTCGCTGATATCGATCACGCCTGCTCACGCTCCCGTGGCGACGAGGAGGGCGGCGACCGCCAGGACGACGGTGCCGGCGAGCAGCGCGCTCACATAGGTCTGCACATTGCCGGTCTGGGCGCGCCGCACGGCGGCCCCGAGTACGCGGGGCAGGGCGCCCGCACCACGTACATAGGTCTCGACGACCTCGCGGTCCAGGAACCGGACAAGGCTCGCTCCGGCCTGGACGGGTCGGACGAACAGGGCCGTGTACACGGCGTCGAGGTGGAAGCCGACGGCCGCGTGCCGGTGCAGCGGACCGAGCAGCAGTCGGCCGGGGTCGGCGGGGTCGGGCGCGTAGGCCACTCCCCCGTACACGGGCGCGTGACTGGCGATGGCCTCGGCCTCGGTCTGGGCGGCGTCCCCCTCGGGGTGGGCCGCGACCGCGCCCAGCGGGGCCCGGGCCGCGAGCGTGGTGGTGTGGCGCCATGCGGCGTAGGTGACGATGCCGCCGACCAGGGCGACACCCGTGCCGACCACGGAGGTCGTGAGCGTCGGGGTGAGGTCACGGCCGTCGAACCAGTCGGGCAGCACACGGAAGGCGAACCCGCCGAGGGCGAGGGACGGGACGGCGAGCACCCACAGGACGACGGTCATGGTGAGCGGCTGGCGGCCGTGGTCGGGGGCTTCGGCACCCTGGCCGTGGAAGGCCAGCAGCCACAGGCGCGTCGCGTACCCGGCGGTGAGTACGGCGGTGAGCAGGCCGGCGACGAGAGTAATCCAGCCAGCGGCGGCGGGGGCGTGTTCGGTGTGGCCGGTGACGACGTGCTCCGCTGCGCCGAGGACGGACTCCTTGGAGAAGAAACCGCTGAAGGGCGGGATCGCGGCGAGCGCGAGGAGCGCCACGGTCATCGTCCAGTAGGCGTCGGGGACGCGGTCGCGCAGGCCGTGTATGCGGGACATGGCGGCCAGCGAATTGGTGCCGGCGGCGTGGATGATCACGCCGGCCGCGAGGAAGAGCAGCGCCTTGAAGGCGCCGTGCGCGAGGAGGTGGAAGACGGCGGCTGATCGGTCGCCGACGGCGAGGGCACCGGTCATGTAGCCGAGCTGGCCGATGGTCGAGTAGGCGAGGACGCGCTTGATGTCGTCCTGGGCGAGCGCGGCGAGGCCCGAGCCGACCATGGTGACGGCGGCCATGACGGCGAGGACCACCATCGCGGCCTGGGAGGACTCGAACACCGGGAGGAGACGCGCGACGAAGTAGACACCGGCGGCGACCATCGTCGCGGCGTGGATGAGCGCGGAGACGGGGGTGGGGCCCGCCATCGCGTCGGGGAGCCAGGTGTGCAGCGGGAACTGCGCCGACTTGCCCGCCACGCCGGCCAGGAGCAGCAGCGCGATGATCGTGGGATGGTCGAGTCCGCCGTTCGCGACAGCGTCGAGGATCTTCGTGATGCGGAAGGAGCCGACGTCGGTGGCGAGGGCGAACAGACCGATCAGGAAGGGGACGTCACCGAGCTTCGTCACCAGGAAGGCCTTGATGGAGGCGGCACGGGCCTCCGGAGTCTCCCAGTAGTGGCCGACCAGGAAGTACGAGCAGATACCCATGATCTCCCAGCCGACCAGCAGCACGATCAGGTCGCCGGAGTAGACGACGAGCAGCATCGCGGAGGTGAAGAGGGAGACGAGCGCGGCGTAGGAGGGGTAGCGCGGGTCGTCGCGCAGGTAGCCGGTCGAGTAGATCTGCACACAGGAGGCGACGACACCGACCAGGACGGCGACCAGGGCGGCGAAGCCGTCGATGTGGAGGGCGAGTTCGATGGGGACCGAGCCGGTGGGGGTCAGGTCGGTGTGGGCGTCGATGGCCTGGTCGCCGCCTTGGCGTACGGCGACCACCGCGGCCAGCACCAGGGCCGCCAGGGTCGGCAGGACGGCGAGCGGGCGGACGAAGCCCGGGGCCGTGCGGCCGAGCAGCAGACCGGCGGCCGCTCCGAGGAAGGGCAGGAGCGGGACGAGGACGGCGAGGGTGGTCGTGGTCACGCGGTGGCCTCAGCCTTCCCGGCCCCGTCGGCCGACCCGGCCGTGAGGGCGTCGCTGCCGGGGCCGTCCGACTCGTGGCCCTCCGCGGTGTCGCGGAGCTTGTCGATGTCCGAGGTGCCGCGGTTGCGGTAGACGGCCAGGACGATCGCCAGGCCGATGCCGATCTCGGCGGCGGCGATGGCGATGGTGAACAGGGTCAGGGCCTGGCCGGAGTGCAGGGTGTCCCGGGCGGCCTTGCTGAGCCAGACGTCGAAGGCGACCAGGTTCAGGTTGACGGCGTTGAGCATCAGCTCGACCGACATCAGGACGAGGATCGCGTTGCGGCGGGCGAGGACTCCGTACAGGCCCGTGCAGAAGAGGAGGGCGGCCAGGACCGCGGGATAGGCGAGGTGCATCAGCGGGCGCCTTCCTGCTGGGCCGGGCTGGTTCCCGTGGCATCGGTCGAGGCGGTTGCGTCGACCGGATCGGTTTCCGCGGTGGCGGTCACGCCAGTCGTGTCGGCCGGATCGGTTCCCGCGGTGTGGGTCGCGCCGGCGCTGTCGATCGGATCGGTTCCCGCTGACGGACCATTTCCCCCGATCGGGTGATTACGGGAATCCGGGGCTGATGGGGAACTACCGGTCGCGGCTCGGGAGTTCACAGGGGGAGAGCTCGACTCCGCCTTCGCCTTGCGGGACAGGACGATCGCGCCGACCAGTGCCGCGAGGAGGAGGACGGAGAGGGCCTCGAAGGGAAGGACCCAGTTCTGGAAGAGGCTCGCTCCGGTGACGGCGGTGGATCCGGCGACCGGCCCGTCCAGATCGACCCAGGTGGTGCGGAAGGCGTCGACGACGACCCAGACCAGGGCGGCGGCCGCGGCGACGGCGACCGTGAGGGCGGCCCAGCGGTTCCCGGAATCGGCGTCCGGGGAGCGGCCGATGGGGGCCTTGGTGAGCATCAGACCGAACAGAAGGAGGACGACGACGGAACCGACATAGATGAGGACCTGCACCCAGGCGATGAACTCGGCGGTGAGCAGGAGGTACTCGACGGCGAGGCCGCCGAGGGCGACCACCAGCCACAGGGCGGCGTGCACCAGCTGCCGGGTGGTGACGGTGACCAGGGCGGCGCCGAAGGTGGCCAGGCCGACGAGGAGGAAGGCGATTTCCACACCGGTCGGGGAGAGGAAGCCATGGGTCTGGACGGCGGCGAAGGTCACGACGTGCCTCCCTCGGCTGCGCTCGGCCCGGACTCCGGGTCCGCCCGGCCCTCCGGAGGCTCGGGCGGTCCCGGCTGCGCGTCGGACCGGTCCGCCGGAGGCTCGGATGGCTCCGCCTGCGCGGTTTGAGCGGCGTGCGTGGGCTGCGTGGGCTGCGGGGGCTGTGCGGCCTGCGCGGCCTTCCCCGCCTCCGTGGTCTGTGAGGGCGTGGCCTGTGTGGGCTGAGAGGTCTGTGCGGCCGCCAGCTTCTCGGCGGTCTTGCGGGCGGCGGCGATCTCCTTCGGTTCCTCCGCGCCGGGGTCGAGGGCGGGCGGTGCCGGGACCGTCCACATCCACTCGCGGAGCTTGTCCCGCTCGTGGGTGAGCTCGTGGATGTCGGTCTCGGCGTACTCGAACTCCGGTGACCAGAACAGGGCGTCGAAAGGACAGACCTCGATGCAGATACCGCAGTACATGCACAGGGCGAAATCGATGGCGAAGCGGTCGAGGACGTTGCGGCTGCGTTCACGGCCGCCGGGTGTCGCCGCCGGGATCGTCTCCTTGTGGGAGTCGATGTAGATGCACCAGTCCGGGCACTCCCGGGCGCACAGCATGCAGACCGTGCAGTTCTCCTCGAACAGGCCGATCACACCGCGGGTGCGGGGCGGGAGGTCGGGCTGGACGTCGGGGTACTGCTCGGTGACCGACTTCTTCGTCATCGTGCGGAGGGTGACGGCCAGGCCTTTGGCGAGGCCGGAGCCGGGGATGGGGGCCATGGCTACTGGATCACCACCTTGACGATGCCGGTGAGGGCGATCTGGGCGAGGGAGAGGGGGACGAGGAGGGTCCAGGAGAGTTTCTGGAGCTGGTCCTCGCGCAGACGGGGATAGGTGACGCGGAGCCAGATGACGACGAAGGCGAGAACGGCCGTCTTGAGCAGGGTCCAGACCCAGCCGAGGCCGTCGGCGCCCCAGGGGCCGTGCCAGCCGCCCAGGAAAAGGACGGTGGTCAGGCCGCACAGAACGATGATTCCGGCGTACTCGGCGAGGAGGAACAGGGCGAAGCGCAGGCCGGTGTACTCGGTGTAGGCGCCGAAGATGATCTCCGAGTCGGCTACGGGCATGTCGAAGGGGGGCCGCTGGAGTTCGGCGAGGCCGGCGACGAAGAACACGATCGCGCCGACGATCTGCCAGGGCAGCCACCACCACTCGAAGGCGTCGAGGATGCCGGGGAGGGAGACCGTGCCGGCGGCCATCGCCACGGAGGCGGCGGCCAGGAGCATCGGGAGTTCGTAGGCGAGGAGCTGGGCGGCGGTGCGGAGGCCGCCGAGGAGGGAGAACTTGTTGGCGGAGGCCCACCCGGCCATGAGGGAGCCGAGGACTCCGACACCCATCACCGCGAGGACGAAGAAGATGCCCGCGTCCAGGACCTGGCCCACGGCGCCCTCGTCAGGGCCGATGGGGATGGCGACGAGGACCAGGAGATACGGGAGGAGGGCGACGGCGGGGGCGAGCTGGAAGACCCGGCGGTCCGCGTCGGCCGGTACGACGTCTTCCTTCTGGGCGAACTTCACGCCGTCGGCGACGAGTTGGGCCCAGCCGTGAAAGCCGCCGGCGTACATCGGGCCGAGGCGGCCCTGCATATGGGCCATGACCTTGTGCTCGGTCTGACCCACGATCAGGGGGAAGGTGAGGAAGACGACGAAGACGATCAGGAGTCGCAGGGCGACGTCGAGAGCGTCGGTCACTGCGGGCCTCCTGCGGGGTCTTCGGGGGGCTGGGCGGAGTTGGGCTCAGATGAGTCGGTCTCAGATGAGTCGGTCTCAGATGAGTCGGTCTCAAGGGAGTCGGAATCAGGGGCGGCAGCGGGGGGCTGGTGTGATGAAGGTGTCTGCCCCGGAGCGGCTCCGGGTGTCGACTCCGAGATGCCTCGAGGGCGCGGCTCGTCGCGGCGCTGTGGCCCACCCGGCAGACCGCCGTTCGGACCAGGCTCGGCTTTCTGTTCGTCTCCATCGTCGGCGCGTTCGGATTCCGGCTTGGTGTCCGGTTCATCGAAGGCAGGGCGGGCGTGGTGCCAGGGCGCGTCCGGGCTGCTCGGAGTCCGGGGGACAGTCGGCGTCCGGGGAGCTCCCTGCTGGCTCGCCGAGCCCTGGGCGGCAGTGCGGGCGCGACGGGGCCGTGCGGATGCCTCCGTTGCCTCCGTTGCCTCCGTTGCTCCCGGTGACTCCGTTGCCTTCGATGTCCCCGTTTCTTCCGGTGCCTCTGTGGTGGACGGGGTCTCCGCGGCCGATGGGGTCTCCGCTTGGGCGGGAGCCGGGGGCTGGCTCACGGAACCCTCGGCCGCCGTACGAGCACGTCGCGGCCTCGCAGCCGCAGCCGCAGCCGCCGCGGATGGGTCGGGTGTCGGTGTCGCAGCCTCCGTCTGGCTCGCCGAGCCCTCCGCCGCCGTACGCGCACGCCGTGGCCTCGCGGTCGCGGTCGCGGAGGCCTCGGTTGTCGCGGGTGACCCTGGCGGGGTGGCAGGCCCGGTCAGGGCTGTCTCCGTCTGACTCGCCGAGCCCTCCGCCGCCGTGCGGGTGCGGCGTGTCGGGCGGTCGCCCGGTGCGGCCGCCGTGCGGCCCGTCGCTCGGGCCGGGCGGGTGGGGGCCGGTGGGAGTTGGCCCTTCAGGGGACCCCATTCGTTGGGGTCGGGGACTCCTGGGGGCAGCATTTGGCGGCGTTTGGGGCCGCCGTGGTCGGACTCGCCCGGCTCCTTCGCTCCGGGCCAGGACTTGGCCACGCGGGCCGCCAGGACGAAGTCCTTGCGCAGGGGGTGGCCCTCGAAGGTCTCGGGAAGGAGGAGGTGGTCGAGGGAGGGGTGGCCTTCGAAGTGGACGCCGAACATTTCGTGGGTCTCGCGTTCGTGCCAGGCCGCGCCCGCGTAGACGCCGACCGCGGACGGCAGGGCCGGTGCCTCGTGCGGGACCGTCGTGCGGAGCAACAGACGCCTGACCGGGGAGAGGGCGACGACATGGGCCGAGACGCGGAAGCCCGTGCCCGGTTCGTCGACCGCGCTCAGCCAGTCGAAGTAGGTGCAGGTCAGGCGGGTGCGGGCCGTTTCCAGGGCGGTGAGCCAGGAGGAGGGGGGCACGTCGACCGTCAGGACGTCGTACGACTCCTCGGCCGTGGCCTCCGTACCGAACAGGTCCTCGACGGGGGACGGGAGCCAGCCGACCGTGCCGCTCATCGGTCCTCCTCCGGAGCGGGGCCGCCGGGAGCGGAACCCGCCGAGCCGGGCGTCGGTGGCTTCACCAGGCCGCTCTGCAGAGCGGCGGCCGAGGGGCGGGTGGCGCCGTGGCCGTTTCCGGGACGCTCGCCGTTGGCCGATCGCTCGCCGTTGGCCGATTGCTCTCCCTCGGCGGATCGCTCTCCGCCGACGTTCCGTTCGCCGTTGGTGGGGCGCCCGCCGGTGCCGTAGCGCTCCCCCAGCGACTCGCGGGCGATCTTCTCCTGGAGTTTGAGGATTCCCTGGAGCAGGGCCTCGGGGCGGGGCGGGCAGCCGGGGACGTAGACGTCGACCGGGATGATCTGGTCCACGCCCTTCGTCACGGAGTACGAGTCCCAGTAGGGGCCGCCGCAGTTGCTGCACGCGCCGAAGGAGATGACGTACTTCGGCTCGGGCATCTGTTCGTAGAGGCGCTTCACGGCCGGGGCCATCTTGTCCGTGACCGTGCCCGAGACCACCATCAGGTCGGCCTGGCGGGGGCCCGGGGCGAAGGGGATCACTCCCAGGCGGATGAAGTCGTGGCGGGCCATCGACGCGGCGATGAACTCGATCGCACAGCAGGCGAGTCCGAAGTTGAAGACCCAGAGGGAGTAGCGGCGACCCCAGTTCAAGACCACCTTCATCGGCTCGGGGGCCAGACGTGACAGGACGCCCAGCCTCCTCGGCTCCGGCAGCAGCACCGGCTCCGGCGCCTTCACTTCTGGCGTCACGTCCGTCACGTCCGTCACCTCTGACGTCACGTCCGTCTCTTCTGGCGTCACGTCCATGCCAGGACGCCCTTCTTGTATGCGTACAGCAGGCCCACGGCGAGGAAGCCGAGGAAGACGAACATCTCGACGAGGGTGGTGGCTCCGTAGCCCGGGGCTGCGAAGACCGTGGCCCACGGGAACAGGAAGATCGAGTCGACGGCGAAGACGACGTAGAGGAAGGCGTAGACGTAGTAGCGGACCTGGGTGTGGGCCCAGCCCTCGCCGACGGGGTCGACTCCGCACTCGTACGTCAGGAGTTTCTCGGGGGTCGGGACCACCGGGCGCAGCAGGCGGCCCGCGCCGAAGGCCACGGCCACGAACAGCACACCGACGACGGCGAGCAGCCCGACGACCGAGTACGACTGGAAGTAGTCCGCCGCGACGACCACGGCCGGATCGACGACGGTCGGTTCCCGCACGCCCGTACCCCTCACTCCCTGCGATCCTGACGAACGCCAGCGACTCAGGCGCCTCTGTTGAACGCTGACGTTCGACGATCTGTACGCACGGGAGTCTAGGCCCTGATAAAGGGACGGTAAGCAGCCCGTCGCGCCTTGAGATCCGGTCGAGACACGGTTCGAGGCGCAGTTCAGGACACGAGGGTGGGGTTTTCCCCAGGGGACAGGGGCGGGCGACCTCATGGCGCGCGCGCCCGGCGCGCGGCACGCTAGCCCATATGACCGAACGCACCGAGCGCAGTGAGCGCACCGAGCGCGGCGAGCGCCACGAACGTCTCCCGCGCGCGACCGCAGCGGCGGGGGGAGACGACGACAGCCCGCCGCCCGCCCGTTTCGCCTACGACGGGCACACCTGGAAGGAGATCGCGTATCTCCTGGGCAACCTTCCGGCGTCGCTGCTCGGGTTCGTCTACGTCGTGACGATGCTGTCCATCGGCTTCGGGCTGACGATGACGGTGATCGGATTCCCGGTACTGGCGGCCGGGCTGGGGGGCTCACGGCTGCTGGGCAGGCTGGAGCGGGCGCGGGCCAGGTGGCTGCTGGGGGTGCGGATCGACGAGCCGAGCCCGTTGCCCCGGCGCGGCACGGGCTATCTGCAGCGGCTGTGGATGACGTTGAAGGACCCGGTGGCCTGGCGGACGGTCCTGTACGACTTCATCCGCCTGCCCTGGGGCATCCTCACCTTCACCATCTCGTTGACCTCGCTGTTCGTGCTGTGGCCGGTGTTGCCGTTCATCGCGCGGGGGCTCGCCAACGCGGACCGGGCGATGGTGCGCGGTCTGCTGTCGCCCTCGGACGAGCTGGAGCGCCGTATCGCCGAACTGGAGTCGGACCGGGGGGTCGTGGTCGACACGGCCAACGCGGATCTGCGGCGGATCGAGCGCGATCTGCACGACGGGGCGCAGGCCCGTCTGGTGAACCTCGCGATGGGGCTGGGGCTGGCCAAGGAGAAGCTGCTCGAGGACCCCGACGCGGCGGCGGAGATGGTCGCCGAGGCGCACGGCGAGGTGAAGCTGGCGCTGCAGGAACTGCGGGATCTGGCGCGCGGCATCCATCCGGCCGTGCTGACGGACCGGGGGCTGGACGCAGCCCTGTCGGCGGTCGCCTCGCGGTGCACCGTGCCCGTGAAGGTGACGGTCGACCTGGACGCCAGGCCCGCCGCGGCCATCGAGGGCATCGCCTACTTCACCGTCTCCGAACTGCTGCAGAACATCAGCAAGCACAGCGGCGCGAGGAACGCGTCGGTGGAGGTGTGGCGGGCGACGAGCCGGCTGCTCATCCAGGTGGAGGACGACGGCCGCGGCGGCGCGCGGCTCGACGGCGGCAGCGGTATGCGGGGGCTGGCCGACCGGCTGGACGCGGTCGACGGACTCTTCGTCATCGACTCGCCGCAGGGCGGCCCGACGGTCGTGACGGCCGAACTGCCGTGGCGGGACCGGCCTGTGGGCGAGGAACGGGCCGCGAGGTAGGGAAAACCCCACCGCCGAGACGCCGACGGACTCCATGGCCCGCGGACGGGCGGCCGAGGAGGGTGGAGGTACGGCAGGACAGCCGTCGTAGAGAGCGCGGGACGAGTAGAAACGGACGACGCCGATGGCCACGGAGTACGGAGAGGGCTACGGGACCGGGTTCGGGTACCCCGAGTTCGGGGGCGAGCGGCGGCACCGGCTGCCGGCGGGGTTGCGGGCGCCGTTCGAGGCGCGCAGCTGGCGGGAGTTCGCGTATGTGGTGCTGAGCCTGCCGGTCGGCATCACGCTGTTCGTGTACTCCGTGACGATGCTGGCGCTGGGCGCGGGGCTCCTGGTCACCTTCCTCGGGATTCCGGTGCTCGCGCTGGGGCTGGCCGGCTGCCGGGGGGTCGGCGCGCTGGAGCGGGCGCGGGCGCGGGGGCTGCTGGGTCTGGAGGTCGCCGATCCGGAGCCGCTGCGGATGCGCAAGCCCGGCGTGATGGCCTGGATGGGGGCGGTGCTGAAGAGCGGCACCTCGTGGCGGGCGCTGCTGTACGCGCTGCTGCAGTTCCCCTGGTCGGTGTTCTCGTTCGTGGTGGCCGTGAACTTCTGGGCGTACGGATGGGCGTTGCTGACGTATCCGCTGTGGTTCTGGCTCTTCCCGATGTACGGCGGCCAGGGCGGGCTTCAGCTCTACGGCGACGCACAGCACAGGATCTACCTCGACAACCCGTTCGAGATCACCGTCACGGCGCTGGTGGGGCTGTTGTTCACGCTGGCCACGCCGTGGATCGTGCGGGCGCTGACGATGGTGGACCGGGTGATGGTGCACGGTCTGCTCGGGCCGTCGCGGCTGTCGGCGCGGGTGGTGGAGCTGGAGTCCGACCGGGGGGTCGTGGTCGATACGGCGGCTGCCGATCTGCGGCGGATCGAGCGGGATCTGCACGACGGGGCGCAGGCGCGGCTGGTGGCACTGGCGATGGATCTGGGGCTGGCGAAGGAGAAGCTGGCGGAGGATCCGCAGGCCGCGGCTCGGATGGTGGACGAGGCCCACGGTGAGGTGAAGACCGCGCTGCAGGAACTGCGGGATCTGGCGCGCGGCATCCATCCGGCCGTGCTGACGGACCGGGGGCTGGACGCGGCGCTGTCCGCGGTCGCCTCTCGGTGCACCGTACCGGTGCAGGTGGAGGTGGATCTGGTGGAGCGGCCGGTGCCGGCGATCGAGGGGATCGCCTACTTCACCGTCTCCGAGCTGCTCCAGAACATCAGCAAGCATGCGCGGGCGACGGGGGCCGCGGTGGATGTGTGGCGGGTGGATGACCGGCTGATGGTGCAGGTCGTGGACAACGGGGTGGGTGGTGCGGATGCCACCGGCGGTTCGGGGTTGGGGGGGCTCGCCGAGCGGTTGGACGCGGTGGACGGGATCTTGGTGGTGGACTCGCCGGTGGGGGGACCTACGCGGGTGACGGCGGAATTGCCCTGGCGAACCGTGTAGCCCGGCCGCGGGACGCGACGGTTCGGCGAACCCATGTAGCGCGAACACATAACACGACCAGTAGGCGAACCCATGTAGCCCGGACACACAACACGACCGGCCGACGAGCCATGTGCTTCCGGCCGCCCGCCACGACGGGTCCGCGCACCATGTGGTTCGGGCCGCCCGCCACGCCCCCGCCCGCTCGAGCCGCCCGACACGACCCGTCGGCGAACCATGTGGTCCCGGCCGCGTGGCGGGACGGGACCGGCACCCTGAATCACGCGGCGATCGCATCGCCCTGTGGGACCCCCGGACCGGGCAGTCAGTCACTCAGCATGCGCCTCGAAGACACGTCCTTCGTACCCGCGGCGTTCGAACACGGTCGGGCAGGTTGTCCACAGGCCCGGTGAAGACGGGACGAGCGCGGGATACTGAGGGCCGGGGATCCGGCCGGGACACGCTCGGCCGCTCACGAGGGCTCGGGGGGCCAGAGGTCGTGGAGGACAGGGTGCGGGTGGTCATCGCCGAGGATTCAGTGCTGCTCAGGGAGGGCCTGACTCGGCTGCTGACCGACCGTGGGCACGAGGTCGTCGCCGGGGTCGGGGACGGGGACGCGCTGATCAAGACCATCGAGGAGCTGGACGGCCAGGACGCGCTGCCCGATGTGGTGGTCGCCGATGTGCGGATGCCGCCCACTCATACGGATGAAGGTGTGCGGGCCGCCGTACAGCTGCGGAAGTCCCATCCCGGACTCGGGGTACTCGTGCTGTCGCAGTATGTGGAGGAGCGGTACGCCACCGAGCTGCTCGCGGGATCGAGTCGTGGCGTCGGCTATCTGCTGAAGGACCGGGTAGCCGAAGTGCGTGAGTTCGTGGACGCGGTGGTGCGGGTGGCCCAGGGCGGGACGGCGCTCGACCCGGAGGTGGTCGCGCAGCTGCTCGGCCGGAGCCGCAAGCAGGATGTGCTGGCCGGCCTTACGCCCCGCGAGCGCGAGGTGCTGGGGCTGATGGCCGAGGGGCGGACGAACTCGGCGATCGCCCGGCAGCTCGTCGTCAGCGACGGCGCGGTCGAGAAGCACGTCAGCAATATCTTCCTGAAGCTCGGTCTGTCCCAGAGTGACGGGGATCACCGGCGTGTTCTCGCGGTCCTCACCTATCTGAACTCCTGATGGGCTGAAACTGCCCTACAACCGACCCAAGAACCGAGCCGTCGCGGGGAGCGTCTTCAACAGAAGCGCCGGGGGGCGAGAAATCATGACAAGTCAGGGCGCGGGGCCGTCTCAAAAGCGTGTCCATCATGCGAATGGCCGAGGGAAGGCGACCCTAACGGACGTAGGGTTGATCCTGGGAAGGCCTGCGGGAAGGCCGGTCCCAGACAGCCGCCTCGAGGGAGGTCCAGTTCAGTGACCAGCCAGGTCAGCAGGACAGCGGAACAGGCCGAAGAAACCGTCGTGGGAGAGCAGCGCAAGTCGGCGGGAACGAAGGACGTACGTCGGCTGGACCGGGTGATCATCCGGTTCGCGGGGGACTCCGGTGACGGGATGCAGCTCACCGGTGACCGCTTCACCTCGGAGACCGCGTCCTTCGGAAACGATCTCTCCACCCTTCCCAACTTCCCCGCCGAGATCCGCGCCCCCGCCGGAACCCTCCCGGGCGTCTCCAGCTTCCAGCTCCACTTCGCCGACCACGACATCCTCACCCCCGGCGACGCCCCCAACGTCCTGGTCGCCATGAACCCCGCCGCCCTCAAAGCCAACATCGGCGACATCCCACGCGGCGCGGAGATCATCGTCAACACCGACGAGTTCACCAAACGGGCGATGCAGAAGGTCGGCTACACGGCCTCGCCGCTGGAGGACGGTTCCCTCGACGGGTACAGCCTGCACCCGGTGCCGCTGACCACCCTGACGGTCGAGGCCCTCAAGGACTTCGACCTGTCCCGCAAGGAGGCCGAGCGCAGCAAGAACATGTTCGCGCTGGGCCTGCTGTCGTGGATGTACCACCGGCCGACCGAGGGCACCGAGAAGTTCCTGCGCACCAAGTTCGCCAAGAAACCC